>JAGDAM010000372.1 GCA_017959485.1 Clostridia bacterium | reverse complement strand
GTAACAGCGAAACCGCGAATCAGGTCTCTGGCACGGATTTTCAATCGGAAGTCACTTCACAAAAAACTGATGAACAAACAGCGGCTGAAACGCAAACTGTATCGACCGAAGAAGAGACGAAGTCTACCGCACCCGTAACGGAAACCGCCTCACAGCCGGAAACGGCTTCGCAGAAAACAATATCTGTTCCAAAAACAAGCGCCGAGACAACAACGTCTTCGGTTAAAAGCAAAAACGGAGAAACGCAAAGTGAAACGAGCCAAGCACCAAAGGAAGAACCTAAGGCGGAAATGTTAACGATGAAGATCGGCAACACGACGGTTGCCGTTGACTGGAAAGATAATGAATCCGTCGCCGCGCTTAGAGAACTGGTAAAAGATAAACCGCTGACGATACAAATGTCAATGTACGGCGGCTTTGAGCAGGTCGGTTCACTCGGAACAAGTCTGCCGAGAAACGACAGTCAGACTACGACCGCCGCAGGAGATATCGTGCTGTATTCAGGAAATCAGATCGTGGTGTTCTACGGTTCCAATTCTTGGGCATATACACGGCTCGGACACGTTACCGACAAAACCGCAGCGGAAATGGCGGAACTGCTTGGCAACGGGAATGTGACGATCGAAATATCATTGACATAGCGTGTATCATTTAGGCGGAATGATATTGAAGATAATCGACAGCGATCTCACTAATTGCAAAGTGGCGGATATTTCCGCCGTCGACCTGACGGCCGATTTCTTCTTTATCGGAAAAACAGATGAGGAACTGTCGCTGGTTTGCAAAACCGCGGATACCCCGGCCGAAACCCGGGAGCGTGAAGACGGCTGGAGAGGATTTCGCGTCGAAGGCGTCCTGGATTTCTCGCTGACCGGCATACTGGCAAAGATCTCCGGGATCATCGCCGACCGCGGGATAGGTATCTTCGCGGTATCCACGTATAACACGGATTATATCCTCGTGAAGAAAGAAAACTTTGAAAAAGCGTTGGAAGCTCTGGCTTCCGACGGGTTTACGATCGAATAAATACCGGTTTGTCGATATAATACGAATCGAAAAAACGGCGCTGTTCCGCGCCGTGGAAACGCGTGACTGCGACGAAAATACTCTTAAACGAGTTTTTTCGTCGCTTTTTGTAAAAAAACGCGGAAAACGTCTTGACAAATAGTATCGCATGCGATATAATATGGCTGAAAATATCGCACGCGATATAATTTGGAGGTAATAATGACTGATAAGTACTCTTCTCTCCGTTTGAAAAACCAGCTTTGCTTCCCGCTCTACGCGGTATCGAACATCATTACCCGCAAATACAAGCCGCTGCTCGACAAGCTTGACCTCACCTACACGCAGTACATCGTCATGATGGTCCTGTGGGAGGAAAAGCAGGTAAACGAGAAACACCTTTGCGAAACGCTGTGTCTGAAGTCGAACACGGTCGCACCGCTCTTGAAAAAGCTTGAAGACAAAGGATATATCAAGAAGGAGAAAGACAGGGACGACGAGCGCAATCTCGTGATCACGCTTACAAAAGAAGGAGAAAAGCTGCGGGACCGGGCGCTCTGCGTACCCGAGAGCATTTCGAAGGAGTTTCATCTCTCGCCCGAGGAAGCGACTTTCCTCTACACCGTCCTTTACAAGATGCTCGACGAAGAGCGGGCCAGGGACAACTGAGCAAAAAAGCGAAGCAAACCAATCACAAAAAAATAAATAAATGATAGGAGAGAAAACAATGAGCATTTATGATTACACCGTGAAAGCGAGACGCGGAGCGACCCTCGATCTGGCCGACCTGCGCGGAAAAGTCCTGCTTATCGTAAACACCGCCACCGGATGCGGCTTTACCCCGCAGTACAAGGCGCTTGAGGCGCTTTATGAAAAGTATCACGAAAGCGGTCTTGAGATCCTTGATTTCCCCTGCAACCAGTTCGGACATCAGGCGCCCGGAGATGAGGGCGAGATCCACGAATTCTGCACCGCGAAGTACAGGACTCGGTTCGATCAGCTCGCCAAGATCGACGTAAACGGCGAAAACGAGGAGCCGCTCTTCACCTTCCTCAAGGCGCAGGCGCCGACCGAAGAAGTCAAAGGCCTTAAGAACAGGATCATCATGAGCAAGATCGAAAAGATCAGCGAGACCTACCGTATGCCTTCCGATATTAAGTGGAATTTCACGAAATTTCTCGTAGACCGCGAAGGCAACGTGGTAAAGCGTTACGACCCCACCAGCGATCCGGCTGATTTTGAGGCCGATATCGCGGCTCTTATCTGACCGGGTGTACAACACAGGGAGGAAATGAAACAATGGCTGTTATCGAAGTAACAAAGGATAATTTTGAAAAAGAAGTTCTGAATTCCGATATTCCGGTGCTCGTGGATTTCAACGCCGGCTGGTGCGGTCCCTGCAAATCGATGAGACCGATGCTTGACGAGCTCGCGGAAAACAATACCGAATACAAGATCGTCTCGATCGATATCGACGAGGAGGATGAGCTCGTCGAGGAATACGAAGTCGTCTCTATTCCCTGCCTTGTCGTATTCAAGGGCGGAAAGGAGACCCGCAGGAACGTCGGACTGATCCCCAGGGATTCGATCGCGGCTCTTATGGAGGACTGACCGGTGTATGATATCATAATCATCGGTGCGGGACCCGCCGGAATGACCGCCGCCGTTTACGCACGGCGCGCCGCGAAGTCGGTACTGGTCCTTGAAGCGGTGAACTACGGCGGACAGATCCTAAATACCCCGGATATCGAAAACTATCCCGCCGAGGCGCACATTTCAGGATTCGATTTTTCCGCGAAACTGTACGAACAGGCAAAGGGGCTCGGGGCCGAGTTCAGATTCGAGAAAGCGGTAGGTATAAAGGACGAAAACGGCAAAAAGACGGTCGTGACGGTAAAAAACAGCTACGAAGCAGCGACCGTCATCCTCGCCACCGGTTCCGCAAGCCGCAAACTCGGACTGGAAGACGAGGAAAAGCTCTCCGGCAGGGGCGTATCCTACTGCGCGACCTGCGACGGAAACTTTTACAGAAAAAAGGTCGTCGCGGTAGTCGGAGGTGGCAATACCGCCCTTGAGGACGCGCTCTACCTCTCCGACCTCGCCGAAAAGGTGTATCTCATCCACCGGAGAGACAGCTTCCGCGGAGAGGAGACCACCGTGCGGCTCCTCTCCGGAAAAACCAACGTGGAATTCATTTACAACTCCGCCGTAACGCGTCTCTTATCCGACAAACGTCTCCGGGCGATCGAGATCACGAACAAGATCGACGGATCGGTCAGAACGCTTGAGCTCAACGGACTGTTTGTCGCTGTCGGACGAATTCCCGAGAACCGGAACTTCGCAGATCTTATCAGTCTTGACGACGCCGGATACGCGGTAGCCGGCGAAGACTGCCATACGAGCCGCGAGGGTATCTTCGTCGCCGGCGACAACCGGACAAAGACGCTCCGGCAGCTTGTGACCGCCGCTGCGGACGGCGCCATGGCCGCGACCGAGGCGGTAAAGTATATCAACAACTTGAATCCATAAGGAGGATCGATCAATGAGCGTATACGATTTTACCGTTACCGACAACAAGGGAAACATCGTTTCTCTGAAGAAATACGAAGGAAAAGTCCTGCTGATCGTCAATACGGCGACAAGGTGCGGTCTGACTCCGCAGTACGAGGGGCTTGAGGCGCTTTACGAAAAATACCGCGAGCAGGGATTCGAGATCCTTGACTTCCCCTGCAACCAGTTCGCTTTTCAGGCGCCGGGCGACGCGGAAAAGATCGATTCCTTCTGCCGCCTGAACTACGGAACTAAATTCCCGCGCTTCGCAAAAATCAAGGTCAACGGATCCGGAGCCGATCCGCTCTACGTTTATCTGAAGGAACAGAAGCCGGGCAGGATCGAGTGGAACTTCGCGAAATTCCTGATCGACCGCAAAGGAAACGTCGTCGGGCGCTTCTCCCCGACCGAAAAGCCGGATGCACTGGAAGCTGCGATAGAGGCGGAACTGCAAAAAACGTTTTAAGGCAATACCGCACTATTCGACGTGCACGTCTTGCCGGCCCTTTCGGCGCCTGTATTGACGTCGAAATCTTGAAAAACCGCCTGTTTTCCTGCGATTTCTCAGTCAAAACAGGCGCCGAAATTACTCGGCAATCCGCACTCGCGATTTGTGCGGTATTGCCTTAACGGGGACAAAACAGTGAGCATATTTGAGATAATTAAAAAAAGGCGGAGCGTACGCACCTTTGACGGGGCCGCTCTGACCGCCGAGGACGCGCGCAAACTCGTTGAGTTTTGCGGCGGCGCCGAAAATCCGTACGGCATACCGATCAAATGGAAGCTGCTTGACGCCCGCGAGCACGGGCTGTCCAGCCCCGTGATAGTCGGTACCGATACATACATCGCCGGAAAAATGCTCCGTGTCCCGCACGCCGAGGAGGCGTTCGGATACTCTTTCGAAAAGATCGTTCTCTGTGCCGAGTCGATGGGCATAGGCACGACCTGGATCGCCGGGACGATGAACAGGGACGCTTTCGAAAAAGCTCTCGACCTCGGTCCCGAAGAGGTCATGCCCTGCGTCAGCCCGCTCGGATATCCGGCAAAAAAGATGTCGCTGCGCGAAACGATGATGAGAAAAGGCGTCAAAGCGGACAGCAGATTCGATTTTGAAGAGCTGTTCTTTGACGGCGGGTTTGACGCTCCGCTGACCGGAGAAAAAGCCGGGGCGCTCAAAGACGCTCTGGAAGCGGTCCGTCTCGCGCCCTCCGCTGTCAACAAACAGCCCTGGCGGGTCGTCGTATGCGGAGATAAAGCGCATTTCTACGAAAAGCGGAGCAAGGGATACGTTTCCGGCAATGGCTGGGATCTGCAGAAGATCGATATGGGCATCGCGCTCTGTCATTTTGAGCTTGCCGCAAAAGAGTGCGGGCTTGATGTAAGGTTTGAGATCTCGGATCCAGACCTGATCACCGACGGAGATACGGGCTACGTCGCGTCGTATCTTCTAAAATGAGTGAAGAGCTTCTGACCGATCGGTACTGAGGAGGATCCGCATGGTAATCGCTGTAAGGTATTATTCAAAGCTCGGAAACACGAAAAAGATCGCCGAAGCGATCGCCGACGCGGCCGGAGTGAAAGCCGTGTCGGTAACCGACGAGCCCGACCTCGAAAAGTACGCGGACGTTCTCTTCCTCGGCGGAGCGCCATACGCCAATATTATGGCGCCTCAGCTCAGGGAATACGCGCAACGTCTGTCACCCGACATAACAGGTCGCGTCGTTCTTTTCACCACGTCAAACTGGTCGAGAAGAACGGTCAGGGCTCTTCGCAAAATACTCACGGAAAAAGGCATACCGGTAGAGAAAAGTTATTTCTACGCGCATATGACGCGGATCAAAGCGCGCGTCGAACCGGCGAAAGAATTCGCAAGAAAGGTGCTCGGATGAAGAACGGCGAAAAGGATTTTGATATTCAGGAATACCTGACCGAAGGCGTGGAGCGTATAGTTTCGGACGCGTTGAAAGCCACGCTGAAAAATCCCAGAGAGGGCGCGTTTATGCTCAGATTCGCAGCCGCGAGCGGCGCCGCGTCCAAAAAAAGAAAAGAAGCCGAGAAAAAAGGCGAACATATCCCGGCTTTTCTGATCGCGAGCATCACGAGCAAGTGCAATCTTCACTGCGCCGGATGCTATTCAAGGTGCAATCACGCGACCGTCGACTCGGAACCGGTATCTCAGCTCACGGGCAAGGACTGGCTTAGGATCTTCGACGAGGCGGACGGCCTCGGGGTAAGTTTTATCCTTCTTGCGGGCGGAGAGCCGATGCTCAGGCGCGACGTCATCGAATCCGCCGCGACAAAGCCGAACGTTCTCTTTCCGATATTTACAAACGGAACTTATATGGATGAGCGGTATTTCGAACTGTTCGACAGAAGCAGGAATCTTTTGCCTGTCATGAGCATCGAAGGCGGACGTGAAACTACCGACGCAAGGCGCGGCAGGGGCATTTACGAGCGTCTGATCTCATACATGGAAGCGCTTCGCGCGAGAGGGATCATTTTCGGCGCGTCGGTCACTGTCACGACCGAAAACGTTCGCGAAGTAACGTCGGACAATTTTCTGCGGGATCTCGCGGACCGCGGGTGCAAAGTCGTGTTTTTCGTCGAGTTCGTGCCCGTGACCGAAGACAGCAAGGAACTCGCTCCGGGCGAATCCGAACGCGAATATCTCCGCGGGGAGATCGCGAGACTGCGCGCGGAGCATCCCGAAATGTTGTACATTTCTTTTCCCGGAGACGTAAAAAGCTCGGGCGGCTGCGTTGCGGCCGGACGCGGATTCTTCCACATCAATTCGCACGGAGGAGCCGAGCCCTGTCCCTTCTCGCCTTACTCGGACGTGAACGTGAGAAACACTTCTCTCCGTGAAGCGATCAACTCGCCGCTGTTCGTCGCGCTGCGGGATGGCGGTCTTTTGACCGAAGATCACTCGGGCGGCTGCGTTCTTTACGAGAAGCGCGGGCTCGTCGAAAAACTCGTCAATAAATAATACGACTCTAAAACGCGGAGGAATCACAAAATGAAGACAGCGATTCGCTATTTCACGAAATCAAAAAAAGGCAACACGAAGAAAATGGCCGACGCGGTATCGGCCGCTCTCGGTATCGAAGCTCTCGACGTCTCGCACGATCTTGAAGAGAAGGTCGACAGACTCTTTCTTATCAACGCGATGTACGCCGCGAATATCGACAAGGAAGTCGGGATATTTCTCGAAAGAAACAAAGCCAATATCGGCGAAGTCGTCAACATGAATACCGCCGCCTCCGGAGCGTCGACCCGGAAAGCGGTCAAAAGAGTGACCGACGAACTCGGTATAACGCTCAGCGAGAAAGAGTTCCACTGCGCCGCGTCCTGGATCTTTATCAACAAAGGCCTTCCGACGGAGGAGGATCTTCGCCGAGCGGGAGAATTCGCGGCGTCGCTCGTATAAGATCAGGACGAAATAACGGAGGATGGGACGATGATCATCAAAGCTGTCAAGTTCAGAAAAGACGGGTTTTATTCCCAGCCGTTCGCTTTCGGCGGCGAGGACGGTATGGATAAGTACGATAAGAATATCCGCTATCGCGGCAGTTTGCAGAATTATCTGATCGACACCGGCGACGAGGTTATTCTTGTCGATACAGGATTTCCCGCAGGAACGCCGGAAGAAGCGCCTGACGAAAACAGCCCGGCCTTTACCGGAAAAGATATCTGCACTTATATGGAAGCGTTTGCCGCGCTCGGATACAAACCCGAGCAGGTCACAAAGATCTTGCTGACGCATAAGCACGCCGACCATTCGGGAGAACTGAAATCCTTCCCGAACGCGAAGATTTACGTCGGAGCGGAGGAGGTAACATCCGCCGAGCTTCAGGGACCTGACAATATCGTGCCCGTCGAATACACCGACGGCGCCTATTACAACTTCCCGGAGAGCCAAAAGATTGCGGAAGGCATCTATTTCATCAAAGCCAAAGGCCACACCAGGGGTAACAGCATCGTAATCGTCGAAAACGACGGACTCTTCTTCATGCTCCACGGAGATATCACTTATATGGACGAAGCGCTGTATGAGAACAGGCTGTCCGTGGTATTTGAGGATCTTCCGGCGGCGCGCGAGACGCTTGACCGGGTCCGTGATTTCGTCCGCAGCCATCCGACTGTTTACTGCGGAACGCATACTCCTCAAGGGTACGAAAATCTCGAGGCAAAGCGCGTGATCGATCTTGACAATCCGGTCCCGACGATCCCCGCGCAAGTCGATTTCAGCGGGGGAAAAGCCAGCGGGAAATACGTCTGCTCGATCTGCGGCTATGTTTACGATCCCGCCGAGCACGACGGAGTCGCGTTTGAGGATCTTCCCGACGACTGGAAGTGCCCCCGCTGCAAGCAGTCGAAGGAGAAGTTCAACAAGGCGTGATCTGCGCACGACAGCAGGTTCCCGAAAGGAGTTCTTATGAAGAAGGAATTGTTTTCCGCGGAAGATCTTAATACGCTTTTCAATTCTTCAAAGGCGATGCACGATGAGAAAATGACACGTATCGATATCAGAGACGGAGCTTTGATTATTGAGTACGGGAGAATCGGCGAGAACGATTATTTCAAACCCTTCAAAAAAGCCACCGTAACTTATACGCTGAAGGACCCGGACGACTGCTCCCTGTACGTGTATAGAGTAAAACGCAATTCATTGCAATACGTTTCGGTTCCGGAAGGAGTCAGCTGGCTGAACAAGTGGAATATGCTGATGTTCAAGTATGATATCGATATCTGGGGAGAAATGTGCCTCCATTTTGATATAAACAACGGCAAAAAGTACTATAACGCAAGATTATCCTTTACCCCCGTGACAATAGAGTATCTGTGGGAAGAATGATAGATTTTCCTTTCCCGGACTCTTAAAAGACGGAGATTGTTGTAAAAAACGAATAAAGCAAAAGGCGCCGTGGGGCGCCTTTTGTTATGGGGGAGAGATGGAGGAGGGAAGGGAGGCGGGCAGGGAGAACATAGTGCCTCTGTCGTTGCCGCACCCCTCATCCGTCCCGGCTGCGTTTATTCAAGCGTTAATTTTTCGCAACTGCACCGCCGGTCCACCTTCTCCCCGCAGAGCGGGGCGAAGGTTTAATTTGGTCGCTCCGCCTC
>JAGDAM010000371.1 GCA_017959485.1 Clostridia bacterium | reverse complement strand
TTTTTTTTCGTCCGACGCGAGGTCGTCGAGCGCGTCGGCGACGTAGATCCACCGGCCGACCTTCCTGCCGACCGCGAAAGCCACCGCCGCCTCGCTTTTAGTCTCCTCGCCCGGGCGGAGAAACGGGTACGCGCAGACCGTCCCGAGCAGATCGCCGAAGAGACCGGAAAGTCCGTCGAGCGAGCATTCCCCGCCGGACGCCGAGGCATCCTCCGCCTCGGCAAGCAGCAGAAGTTTCTCCCGAACCTCTTCCGGAAGCCCCGGGCAGACGGTGTCCGCGCGTTTTGCCCAGCGCGAGGAAAGGCGCTTCCCTGCGGACGCGGCAACTCGCCGGAAGCCGCTTTCGTCACGGGCGTCGTCGGCGAATCTGAAATGTGCGAGCAGCCCGCAGACGGCGGCCGCCGAGGCGGACTCGCCGGTCCCGATGATCACGTCGCGGCGGAGAAAGGGATTGACCGGACAGGCCGCGCGAACGGGAGTCGGGCTGCCTCCGCCGAGCCGAAGGGTCAGCATTTCGAGAAAGACGACGTCGTATGACAGGCACAGTCTCGACGCCGGCCCGCAGATTCTCCCGAGTTCCCGGCAGACTCCGCAGTACGCCGCCCTGTAGTATCCGTAATCGTTTACCGTCAGCCGTCCGACGTCGGGTCTTACGTATCCGAACAAGGCGCCTTCCCCCCCTATTAAGCGTAATTATATATATAATACATCAAATAACCGTGAAATGCAAGTTTTTTCGTGCAAACGACTTGACATCCCCTCGCGGTTGCTGTATGATATTTGCGTATGATGCAATCCTGAACCGGAGACGTATTTATGAAGAAAAAGATTGAGATACTGTTTATCGGAAACAGTCTGACTTATTACAACCTGCTTCCGCTCTGCGTCAAAAGATTCTTTGCGCAGGCCGGCATCGAGGCGCGCTGCGTGATGCAGACCTGCGGAGGCAAATGTCTCGACTACCACTGCGGACGCGGCGACACCGAGATGAACGTCAAATACGGCGGATTCGATTACGTCGTGCTCCAGGGAAAGGCGACCGGATTCGATCCGGAGGCATTCGTCCCCGCCGGCGAGAAGATCATCAAAGACCTTATCATTCCCGCCGGGAGCGTGCCGGTTCTTTATATGGCGTGGAGTCTGAAGGGCGATCCCGCCGGACAGATACCGATGACCGCCGCCTACGACAAACTCGCGGAGCTCACCGGAGCCCGCGTGGCTCCGGCGGGAAACATCTGGCGCAGCGCCATGAAGCTCAGGCCCGCGCCGGAATTATATATGCCTGACGGAAATCATCCGACCCCCGCCGGAACCTATCTCGCCGCGGCCTGCGTCTTTTACGCGATCTCGGGACGCGACAGAATCCTTCCGGTTCCCGAAAACGGCTTTTTCAAAGAATACGGCATCGACCGCGCGACCGCCGTAAAAATGAACCGGCTGGCGCTGCGCGAGACCGAAAGATACCGCGTTAAATGAAGATCGGAAACGCTCTCCTGCCGCACGGGCTCATGCTCGCGCCGATGGCGGGCGTCAGCGACCGGTCGATGAGGAAGATCTGCGAAAGGTTCGGAGCCGAGTACGCCGTTACCGAGATGATCTCGGCAAAGGCGCTCGTCTACGAGCAGCTCGGAAGACCGTCGGCTCCGGCCAAAACGGCCGATCTCGCCGCGATCGGTGAGGACGAACCGCTTCCGGTCGCGCTGCAGCTTTTCGGGTCCGAGCCGGAATTCCTCGCGGAAGCGGCGCGGATCGCGTCGCGAGGAGAATACCGCGGCTTCCGGGGCAAGCTCCCCTGCGCGATAGATATCAATATGGGCTGCCCGGTGCGCAAAGTCGTATCGAACGGCGAGGGATGCTCTCTGATGCGCGACCCCGAAAAGATACACCTTATCGTTTCCGCCGTTTCGTCGGCGTCCGCGCTGCCGGTAACCGTGAAACTGCGCGCAGGATGGGACGAGGATTCGGTCAACGCTCCCGAATGCGCGGCGGCCGCCGAAGCCGGAGGCGCGTCGGCCGTGGTCGTCCACGCGAGAACGCGCGAACAGTTCTACCGGCCCGGGATCGATCCGTCGGTCATCCGGCGGACGGTCGAAAAAGTCGGAATCCCGGTTGTCGGGAACGGCGACGTCGCGTCCGCGAAAGACGCGCTCGCGCTATTCCGCGATACCGGATGCGCCGGAATCGCCGTAGGACGCGGAGCGATCGGCAATCCCTGGATCTTCCGCGAAATTGCCGCCGCTCTCGACGGCGAAAGCATCCCGGCCCCGACGAACGCAGAACGGCTCGACGCGGCCCTCTGCCAGCTCGAGTGGTCGGTCGGGGAAAAAGGCGCCCGCCGGGGAACGGCGGAAGTCAAGTTTTCTCTCTCCCGCTATCTCGCGGGGCTTCGCGGCTCCGCCGCGGCGAGGCACGACCTTATGAGCGCCGCCGACCCCGACTCGGTCGCAAGTATCCTAAAAGAGTTCTTCTCGTCTCTTTCCGATCCACTATGATCTATCGAAAGCAGGCCGCTAAATGAAATCCTCTTTCATTCCCTATTTTGCCGGAAACGCGCTTGCGGGGTTCTCCTGCGGGTTCATCCTCTGCCGGTTCGTCACCGATCCGGAATCGGATGAATACCGGCAATACGTACTCCTTGCAGCCGCCCTCGCGCTCGGACTTGCCGCGCTGTTCGGCTTTCTGTCCGACGTAATTCGGGACAACGGACGCTTTTTCGGCGGAACCGGTCTCGTTCTTTGCGCCGCCGCAATGGCGGTCGCGGAAAACCGTCCGACGCTCGCGCTCGTCCTGTCGGGCATCGGCTGCGCTCTCTTTCTCACCGGAGGCGGCACAGACGCGTCGACGCAGTCTTCCGGGCTGACGAGGATGGGTATCTTCCTGTCTTCCGCGCTTCCCGGAGCGGCGCTCGGAACGAAGCTCGGCGGGGACGGACTGATCCCGGTTCAGTACCCGGTTTCGCTTCTGATATTCGCGGCGCTCGCCGTGCTTCTCCTCTGCAGCGGCAAAAGAGAAAAAACCGACCGGCGGTGTCCTGTTCGGAAAGAAAACGCCTTCCCGGTGCTTTTCACCTCGGGAATGCTCCTTGTCGCGGTCTTTATCGGAGGTTTTGTCTGCTTTGCCGCCCCGCACGCGGAATATGAAGGCAGATTCGCCTTTATTCTGCCCGCTGCCGCCGCATTTGCGGGTATGTTTGCCGGCGGCGTCATATGCGACACCGCGGGAGGAAGGATAGTCTCGTCGGTCTCGGCGCTTCTGTCCGCTCCCCTCTTTTTCCTCGGAGGATTGAATTATTTAATCTTCGCCGCCGCGGTATTCCTGGCTGCGGCCGCCGCCCCCGCTGCTTTTCGCGGAATAGTCTCGAAACTGCCTGGATACGAAGGAACCGGATTCGGAATCGCTTTGCTCGCGATTCTGCTTGCCTTCCTGATCGGCGGAAAGGTAAACGTCCCCGTGAATTCGACGGTCGGGCGGATCGCGATCCTGATCCTCGCCGAGGCGGTCGCGGTAATACTCTTCTTCACGCTTCCTGACAAGAAAACAAAAAAGGAGAACAACGCAAATGAATAAGCTAAAGGTTTTCACCTTCAATCTGCGCGTCGAAGCCGAAGTCGACGGAATCAATCATTTTCAGAACCGCCGGGGCCGCATACTTGAAGTCATCGGCAACTTCTCTCCCGACCTTATCGGATTCCAGGAAGTCAACGACAATATGCGGCGCTGGCTCGGCAACGCCCTCTCCGCGGAGGGATATACCGTTCTCGGCTGCGGACGCAATCCCGACTGCACCGGAGAATCGACTGTGATTGCCTACAAGCGCGACGAATTCGAACTGCGTTCATACGAAACGGTCTGGCTTTCCGCGACGCCCGACCTCCCCGGATCGACCTTCGGAGGCGACCAGAGCAGATGCCCGCGCGTCTTCTCGGCGGCTGTGCTCAAACCGGCCGGAGCCGTTCCGTTTACCTTCCTCAATACGCACCTTGACCACAAGGGGAAGAACGCCCGGCTGCTCGGTGCAGTCGAATGCGTCCAGTACGTCTCGCGCAAAGGACTTCCCTTCATCATCACCGGCGACATGAACGCGCTTCCCGGCGATCCCGAGATCGAAATGTTCACCGCATACGAGCCCTGCGGCAGACCTGTCACCGACGCGACCGTCTCGGTCGGCGGGACCTTCCACGGCTTCGGCAAGCGCCCGCCCGAATCGATGACCAAGATTGATTACGTCTTCACCGACCTGCCCTGCGATCCTTCCGAGTCGCTGGCAATCCCCGACGAACCGGTCGACGGCGTATACATCTCCGATCACCGCCCGGTTATGGCGCTGATCGGGCTGCCCGACTGAACCTGAATCAAAAAAGGACTGTAATAAAAGCCGAAACAGACTTTTGTTACAGTCCCTTTTTATTATTGCCTGAAACCCGCTCAGCCGGCGAAGGACATCTCTACCGCCCAGTCTCCCTCGTCGGGTTTTGCCGGAAGCTCGAAGCGGCCGTCGGTGACCGTCACCCTCTCGGGCTCGGTATATTCGCCCGTGCGGCAGTTGAACCACCGAAGCAGGTACTCGCCGTTCTTCATCGCGGTAAAGGTGCCGAGCTTCCGCCCGGTTCCCCAGAAGTATCCGAGATAAAGGTCGCTGCCTATAGTCGCGACCGAGTAGTTTCCTCCCGACGGCTTGTAGTAGTAGGAGCAGTCAAAGCAGGGCACGAGCTTCCACCACTCGTAATTCGAGAGAAACTTTTTGATGAAGGTCACCTGCTCGCCCGCCTCGGAATAAAGTCCCTCGACCCAGTTGGCGTCCAGCGTGAAGGTCTCCTTCTCGTCGGACACTGTATAGTTCTCTATCGCGTTGTTGGACCAGAAGATGCTCCAGATCGGCTGCACTCCGTATCCGTATCCGACCTGGCCGTTCATGTACGCAATCCAGCCCTGAACGCGGGCGCCGAAGGTGCCCACCCAAAAATGATCGTATCTGCCCTCGTAGTTGACGACCGGCTTGGAGCCGGGATTGCCGTAATACTCGCGGAGCATCTCCCACTGGGGCGAACGTCCGTTCGATACGTCGGTGTTGTACTGAGCCGCGTACCAGTCGTGCGTCTCCTTCGGACCGAAGGCCGAATTCTTCACCTGCGTGTACGCGGCGTTCTCCTGATGGCAGGTCGAAGGATGTCCGTATGCGTCGTATTTGTCGACGTAATCGATAACGAGCAGCCAGGGATTGGTCTCGGGCGTCGCATCGCAGTCGCCGCGTTCGCCGTAATAGTCGTTGTCGCCCTCCTGCGTCGTCGCCCACATGACCGGATAGGCGCCGTAGCGCGCTACCCAGTATCTGCAGAGCTTTTCGAGCTGCAGATCGGTGATCTTCCCGGCGAAATACTCGGTCATGAGCGCCGTCGGATAGCCGAACTGTGTGTTTGAATGCACCAGCCCGAGCTCGGCGATGTAATCGAAACAGAGATCGTACTGCTGAAATTTCGCGAGCATTATCGAATTGACGCCGTAGGTGAAGATGTTCTGATATTCGTCGGCGAACCAGCCGTTCTGCCCCGGATTCGTCCACCAGCCGAGCGGCTGCGACTGAATGACGGTGTACCCCTGCGCGGCGCGGTAGTCCATTATGTACCTGAACTGCGAGGTTATGCCGAGCGATTCGGCGTATTCGCGGGTGATACCCGCCTTCCCCTGCGTTTCGACGGATCCGTATCCGTCGATCTCCTCGAGCGCCAGCGTCCAGTGAGTGTCCGCCAGATAGAAAAAGGGCGTCCCGTCGTCGTACACGAAATAGCTTTTGCCGCGCACCGTCTTCGGGAAACCGTGACGGTAAACGTCGAGATCTCCGGTATAAGCGGCGCAGGCGACGGTCCCCGTCCTGTGATGCAGGCCGCGGTTCCCGGCGTCGGAACAGACGGTGTAGAACTCCCACTCGCCGGTCTCGGTAGGAGCGAATCTGACCTTCCAGTCGAGCCCTCCGTCCCAGAAGGCCGGGATCTTCATGACCTTTCCGGTCGATTTGTTTCTGAACAGCACGTCGGTATCTACGGTATAGACCGGATCTTCGTATTCTTTATCGCTGACGAAGGATATCTCGCACGCCCGCCAGGTCTCGGCGGACGCCGTGACCGGCTCTCCCGACGGCTCGACCGTCTCGAATTCCAGAAAATCGGGCTCGGGTTCGGCGACGTCGTAGGGCTTCCCGGTTATCGAAAGACCGGCCGGGACCGACATCGTTTTGCCGTCCGACGCGGAGATAAACTCCTCGGCGAAGCGGCGGGCGCCGAGATAGGTGAGATACTCGTTGCGTCCGACGATAACTATTTTTGAGCCCACGGCGCGAACTGCGTACTCGCCCTCTCCGAGTCCGAAAAAGACCTCGCGGCTCTCAACGCGGTTGGTCTCGCCGAGCAGTATCTCGGGCGTATCCGACCGGTATTCTCCCTGTTCCGGCTTTTCCTTGACCCAGTCGGTGCCTCCGGCGGGCGTCGAGCCGAATTTATCGCGGAAGGCGGCAGCCAGCGTCTTGTAGGCGCTTTTGAGCGAATCTCCCGCGCTGTCGGCACGGATGAGCGAATAGATTATCTCGCCGCCGCTTACAATATCGACGGGCTCGGGCGCGGCGGGCTCGGTCTCCTCCTCCGCGGAGGAGGTGTCGGCGGGCGGTTCTTCCTTTCCGCATCCGACGCAAAGAGGCAGAACAAGAAGGCCGGCGCAAAATAGCGCCGCAGCGCGAACGACGGTTTTAAGTGTGACTGGTTTCATCGGCTTTTCTCCGGAGAAGTTTCTGTTGCTCTTATATTTTATCACAGTCCCGAACCCGATTTCAAGAGGCGTGGGGCCGGAAACGGCGGGATCTCCCCGTTCAGCCGGCGCGTATTGCCTTGACATTGATATCCTAAAGTGATATAATTTTATCATCTAACGATTCGAAAGGCGTTTTTCAATGGAAAGAATTCACATCGGCAAAATAGTCCCGGGAACAGACGTCCGGATCTCGGGCTTCGTCGAAAACATACGCAACAAGCGGACGATGGCCTTCATCGTCATCCGCGACATCACCGGAAAGATCCAGGTCACCGTCGTCAAGGAGGAGCATCCCGAACTCTGCGACACGATCGACCGCATCACGCTCGACTCGGTAGTAACCGTCGAGGGAACGGCCGTCGCCAACGACTACGTCAAGCTCGGCGGGATCGAGATTATCCCGAAGACGATAGAAATCGAGTCCCGCGCCGACGCGCTGCCTATCAAGCCCGACTCGGCGATCGACTCCCGTCTCGACTTCCGCTGGATCGACCTGCGGACCGAGAAGAACACCCTCATCTTCAAGATCCAGACCGAGATGACCGCCGCCCTGCGCGACTGGCTGCTCGATCACGATTTTCTTGAATTCCACAGCCAGAAGATCATCGGCGCCGCCAGCGAATCGGGCTCCGACGTCTTCCGCCTCGACTATTTCGACGGCAACGCCTATCTCGCGCAGTCGCCCCAGTTCTACAAGCAGATGGCTATGGCGGCCGGATTCGAGCGCGTTTTCGAGTGCGCTCCCGTCTTCCGCGCCGAGAAATCCTTCACCCGCAAGCACGCCACCGAATTCACCGGCTTCGACCTCGAGTTCAGCTACATCCGCGACTTTCACGACGTTATGGCTCTCGAGGAGGAGATGCTGACCTATATGATCTCCCGCGTCGAAAAGAAGTACGGCGAGGATATCGTCCGTCTCTACGGCGAGGAATACCGCGTGATCGTGCCGACTCTTCCCTTCCCGGTCATGTCGGTCGCAGAGATCTACAAGCAGATCGAGGAGAGATACGGATACACCGTTCCGGATTCCGAAAAGGGCGATCTCACCACCGACGCCGAGCATCTGACCTACCGGCTCTCGAAGGAACTCTTCGGCCATGAATTCATGTTCGTCACCGATTTCGACGCCGAAAAGCGTCCCTTCTACCACATGAGAAAGGACGGAGTCCCGCAGGGCTTCGACCTCATCTGGAAGGGCACCGAGATCACCTCGGGTGCCCAGCGCGAACACCGCTACGAGGAGCTCTGCCGTAACGCCGCCGAGAAGGGCCTCGGGGAGGACGTAAAGTTTTACACCGAGTTCTTCCGCTACGGCTGCCCGCCTCACGGCGGCTTCGGCCTCGGTCTCGACCGTCTGACTATGCTCTTCCTCGGCATCTCGATCAAGGAAGCCGAGTTCATATTCAGAGGCCCGGACAGACTGAATCCTTAACGCGGAAGCCGGTTTCATACGTTCAGACATTTTTCGCCGGGCGGAACAAGTTCCGTCCGGCGAAAAAATATCGGGCAATGCTAACTGATACGCGCGCCGCAGGGCGGCCAAGGCCGTCGCGCCTCGCGGCGCTCGGCAGTGAAGCCGTCCGGCTTTGCCGGACTGTGAAGTAAAACGCTTCGCGTTTTGTGAAGTCTTCGGACCGCGTACGAAGGAAAAATC
>JAGDAM010000370.1 GCA_017959485.1 Clostridia bacterium | reverse complement strand
TTGATCTTGCCCGCCGCCTCGGAGCCGACGCGGTGTTCAACACCGGCAGGGAAGGATGGAAGGAGGAGGCGCTCGCCTACACTGGAGGAGCCGGATACGGGTGCGTCTACGAGACCGCCGGAAGCCCCGTCACCATGCGGATGGCTTTCGAACTTGCCGCAAACCGCGCGTCGGTCTGCGTCATAGGAACTTCGCACGACGAGGTCGTTTTCACCCCGCGCATGTGGGAGAACATGAACCGCACGGAATTCCGCCTGACCGGCTCCTGGATGAGCTACTCCGCGCCCTTCCCGGGCAAGGAGTGGACGCTGACGTCCGACTGCTTCTCGGACGGCCGTCTGAAGTTCGACGAGAGCTTCATCTTCCGCCGCTTCCCGCTCGAGGAATGCCGCGAGGCGTTCGATCTGTTCCGCGTCCCGGGACAGGTCCGCGGGAAGGTAATGTTTGTGATTTGAGGATTGATTGCCGACAAAGCGTTCCGCCGTGAAAAGGGGCCGTAAAACAGTCTGACGACTCTTTTACGGCCCTTAAAAATTTGAGGTTATTGTTTGCAGAAGACTTATGCGCCGCCGGGCGCAATTCATGCCGAAGGCAAATCATTTTTGAAGAATGAATTGCCGCTTCGCGGCAGCTAAATAATTGAAGGCAATACCGCTCAATTCGACGCGCACGTCTTGCCGGTTCTTTCGGCGCCGGTTATGACGTCGAAATCTTGAAAAACCGCCTGTTTCCCTGCGATTTCTCAGTCAAAACCGGCGCCAAAATCTCTCGACAATCCGCACACGCGAATCGTCCGGTATTGCCTTTCACTTCGTTCGATAGCTAAATTGTCCCTTGGGGACAGCTAAATTAAATTCGCCATTATAGCTCGGCGAAGCCGAATTTAGCTTGCGGAGCAAATTTAGCTATGCGAAGCATAATTTAGCTCGCCGGCTCGGCGAATTTAGCTGGGGCTGTAAAAAAAGTTCGACTTTTTTTACAGCCCCTTTTGCGGCGCGGTTATCCTTCGAACAGCGCCAGCGTTATGATTCCCGCCATTATGATGCCTATGAACAGATACTGCAGGACGGTCAGCTTTTCCTTCAGAAAGATTCTTGCCAGAATGAGCGACGAGATGACGGTTCCGGCTCCGAGGATGACCGCGGCGATGCCGGATCCCTCCGACAGCGCGAACAGGTAGGTCGCCTGCCCCGCCGTCTCGAAGAGCGCCGCGAGTATCTTCCACTTCTGGCAGAAGACGCGTTTTCCGAGCGGCCGCTTTTCCCACTTTCCTTCGGCGTCTTCGGCGCCGAGCGAGAAAAGGCGCTCGCCCTTCAGGCGGAGAAAGATATAAATCCCTATCGCGAAAAGGAAGAAGGTAAACTCGTACGCGCAGTTGGCAGTGTGCTCGAGGTTGTCCTCGGTCACGCTGACGAGCAGCGTGGTTTCCGGGTCGTCGGTGTAGAAGATGTCGAGGAAGGTCCCGGCCGCGTCGAGCAGCATATAGCAGAAGGGCATCGCGATCGCCCAGAAGGCGAGTTTGCCTCCGTATTTCTTTCGGCGGAGGTCTTTGCCGTCTTTGTCAAAGAAGCCGACGCAGACGACGCCGACGGCGATGACCGCTATGCAGATCGCCTGCGGGATCTCGAGCGTTTCGTGAAGAAAGATCGCGCAGAGGATCGCAACGACCGCTCCGGACGAGTTCTCAATCGGGTCGGATATCGATTCCTCGATAAACCTGACTCCGAAGTAGGAGCATGTCATCGATATGATGTAGCAGAGCGAAACCGGCAGATAAATGAGAAAATTCTTCGGGAAGGCGCGAAGATCCACGTCCTGTGTGAACAGGATTACCGTCGCGTAGACTCCCATGGCGGCGCCGACGAAAACCGAGGTCTTCAGATGTGAGTATTTTTCCTTTTCAAGACTGCCTTTTTTATAAAAAATCTCGGCGATTCCCCACGACAGAGTGGAGAAAATCAGAAAAAACCAGAGCACCGTTCGGCATCCTCCCCTGACAGGACGCCCGCGGCGCCCTTTAATTATTAAAAATAATATCATACTTTCTTAAAGCTGTCAAGCAAAAAGACTCCGTTATTTATTGACAAACAAACGGCTATAGTGTAAAATAGTTATTGCCTTAAAAGGAGGAATTTCCTAATGAAAACGAAGACAGGTTCTATTTCCGCCTCCCTTGCGCTTCTGCTCGCGCTACTGTTCGTTTTCGCGGCGGCGTCCTGTGCGAAGCAGCCCGATACGCCGGCCGAACAGACGACGGTTCCGGCCGCCGATACGAGCACGGAAGCGGTTACCGCCGAGCCCGAAACGACCGAGATTAACGCGAAAAACCTTCTCGGCGCGCGCGATTTCGACAAGAAGACCGTCTGCTTCTATTCCAGCGTCTATAACGGCGCATGGATTTCCGACCTCTTTCACGAGGAAAACGACGGAGACGTGCTCGGCTCCGCCGTGTTCAGGAGAAACGAGATAATCAAGAGCGAATACAACGTCGAGCTCACGGAGAAGGAGAGCGGAACCCGCACCTTCTCGGACAAGCTTGCCGTCCAGGTCAAGGCGAACGACCCGAGTTTCAATCTCGTATACATGGGACTTGCCGACGCTTCGAACGCCGCGGTCGCCGGGTCGCTCATCGACATCAAGCGCCTTTCCAACATTAACCTTGACGGCGCCTGGTGGAACAGCGAGGCCGCCGCGGCCTGGTCGATAGTGGGCAAGCTCTATTACGCCACCGGAGACATTACGACGACCGACAACATGTCGATCCGTATGATGTATTTCAACAAGGACAGGGTAAAAGACCTCAAACTTCAGTCTCCCTACGACATGGTAGGCGACAACACCTGGACCTTTGAGAACTACTTCATTATGGTCGAGGCGGCCGGAGCCGACGCCGGAGGAGACGGAGTCACGATATCCGACGACGATTTCGGAGTCGTGGCTCAAACGACCTTCCCCTTTATGATGACCACCGCCTCGGGCGAGATGCTTACGTTTAAAGACGGCAACGACAGTCCCGTCTGCATAGCCGACGGAGATTATTCGAGACTGATCGACGTCGCCGACTATCTGACCGACCATATTTCCGGCCATCCCGCCGTCTATCTCGGCGCCGACGCCGACATCATGAGCATATTCACGTCCGGCCGTTCGCTCTTCATGGCCGAGGTTCTGCTGCACTGCAAGACGATGAGAATGAACTACGACGTCAACTTCGGTCTGATGCCCATGCCCAAGTACAACGCCGATCAGCAGTGCTACTACCAGTACTTCACCGGATACTGCACGACGACGGTCGGAGTGCCCTTCCACATCCAGGACGAAGAGCTTGACATGGTCTCCTTCATACTCGAGGCGATGGCGATCGAGTCGGTGAATACCGTAACTCCCGCCTACTCCGAGCTCTGCATGAAGGGAAGATACGTCGACGACTACGAGTCGGCGGGAATGATCGACATCATCACCGGCGTCAACCCGATCGGCAAGGTCTCGTCCGACCTCGCCGAGGTTTACGGCTGGGGCGGACTGAAGTCGACCGTCCAGGACACCATTGCGTCCGGCCAGAGCATCTCGGGCTCGCTGACCTCGCTCAACAAGGCGACCAAAGCCGCCATTGCGAGAACCGTCAAATCGATCGCCGCTCTTCCGTGACAAAAGACAAAACCGACGGAACGCCCCGCGGAAGGGCGCTTGCCGAGGCACTCGCGGAGCTCTATCCCGACTCGGGGTGTACCCTTGAGTGGCGGGAGCCCTGGCAGCTGCTCGTAATGGGACGGCTGTCCGCCCAGTGCACCGACGCCCGCGTAAACGAGGTCTGCCGTTCTCTGTTTGAAAAATACCCCGATCCGGGTTCGCTTGCCGCGGCGGATATCTCCGAACTTGAGGATGATATCCGCCCGTGCGGGCTTTTCCGGACCAAGGCGGCTTCGGTAAAAGCCGCCTGCGCCATGCTGTGCGAAGAGTACGGCGGCGTACTTCCCGACAGTATGGAGGAGCTGCTCAGGTTCCCCGGAGTCGGACGCAAAATAGCAAATCTTCTCCTCGGAGACGTTTACCGTATTCCCGGGATAGTCGCCGACACCCACTGCATAAGAATCTGCGGGCGTCTCGGCTTCTATCCCGGCGATTCGCGCGACCCGGTCCTCTGCGAGCGGGTCATGAGCCGCGAGATACCGGCCTCTTTACAGACCGACACCTGCCACCGTCTGGTGGATTTCGGGCGCGACGTCTGCCGCGCCGCGCGGCCGGACTGCGCACGCTGTCCCGAGGCATTAAAAAAGATG
>JAGDAM010000369.1 GCA_017959485.1 Clostridia bacterium | reverse complement strand
GTGGCATTCGCGGCAGTCCATCAGTGGATCCGAAAAGCCGGCGAGGTGTCCCGAGGCGACCCATGTCTGCGGATTCATAAGTATCGCGGCGTCAAGGCCGACGTTGTATCTGTTCTCCTGGACGAATTTCTTCCACCAGGCGCGTTTTACGTTGTTCTTGAGCTCGACGCCGAGCGGTCCGTAATCCCAGGTGTTGGCGAGGCCGCCGTAGATCTCCGATCCGGCGAATATGAAGCCGCGCGTCTTGCAGAGCGCGACGATCTTGTCCATCGTTTTTTCTGTGTTTTTCATTGCTTATCCTTGATTGAAGACGTGCGCGAAGTTCAGTTTAAACCGCCGAAGCGCGCGCGTGATTTTTCGGTATTGAACATTTTTACGGCAGATCCGCGGAAGGTTCCCGATTCGGTTACGGGCGAAATCTCTGTGATCAGTCCGGCGAACGATCTGACGAAGCCGACGTTCTCGATTATCGTACTGCCCGATACGTCGGTTTTGACACAGTCGAGCAAAAGGCCGGCCAGATAACCGATCTGACCGTAATACTCGGGGGTCATCACCTTGGCGATAACCGCTTTGCAGAAGGATGCGCAGGTCTTTTCCCTGGAAAGCGAGGAATCCGAATAATCACGGTACATCAGCATCGAAAGAGCGTCGGCGCCGTTAAGCAGCTGCGTTCCCTTTTTGAGATCGATGTTGATTCCGCCCGCGTAATCGGTATACGTCATCTGCTCGGGCACGTAATATTCGACGCCGTTTATCGCGTCGATGAGTCTGGGGAAGGAATCGAGATCCACCGACATATAGTAATCGGGTCTAACCCCGGTAATCATATGGACGGCGTCCTTCAGCTCGGAAACCCCGTAGTTGGAGAATACCTCCGACAGCGTCATATAGCTTCCGCCCGCCTCGATATAGGCATCGGTCGGGAACGAGGTCATGGTGATCTGTCTGCGGGATTTGTCGAGCCGAAGCAGAACCACGGCGTCCGCTCCGATCTTGCGGTAGCTCAGCGTATAAAAACCGTTCGGAAAGACGATTTTTCCGTCTCCCGTCTCGACCACCGATTCGGTTGTGTAATAGGTGTCGCTGCTTACTCCGCCGACGTAATAGGGGACGACGTCGCCGGGAGCCGGAGCCGGAACCACGTTTTCTTTCTCAATCCCGTAATACGTCTTCAGCTGTTCGGGGTCGTAATCCGAAAAGGTGTTTCCTCTGTAATCGGTGCCGATGATCAGAAATGACAGCGTTTTTTCGCCCGAAAGACTGTTGTTGCCTGCGTGTCCCGGATCGTCGGGATCGACGTCCGCCGGCGCTGTAGTGTCGTCTCCGCGCTCAAGCGTGCCGTTGATATTGTTAACGACGAGCCGCACCGCCACCGTCGCGATCAGTCCGAATACGGCGAGAGCAAGTATGAACGTAAGAAAAAAGTTTTTTACCGATGAAAGCATACTTACTCCCCCTTTCACTGGACAATCCGGCCGAGAGGCCGCAATAACCCATATTGTCTATAATGATATATTATATATCTTTACCTGAAAAAAATCAATATCTTTTTGCGTTTCGCCGCGGAAGAAACGGGTGTTTCGGCTCCCGCGAAACCTGTTCGACGCAAAACGGCGCCGTCGTTTTTTCAGTCGTCTACTCTTTCGCCGAGAACCGGAACGTACTTTTTGTAAAACTCCCCGAAGCGGCCGGCGTCAAGCGCTTCTCTGATTTTTGCGGTTAGCTCGTTGTAAAAATACAGATTGTGAAGGACGGCGAGCCGCATCCCCAGCATTTCCTCGGCTTTGAGAAGATGCCGTATGTACGCGCGTGAATGGTTTCTGCAAGCCGGGCAGCCGCATTCCGCGTCTATTGGGCGCGGATCCGAGGCGAATCTTTCGTTGCCGATATTCATTTTGCCGTGCCAGGTAAACAGATTACCGTGACGCGCGTTCCGGCTGGGCATGACGCAGTCGAAAAAGTCGACTCCGCGCGCAACCGCCTCGATTATGTTGAGCGGAGTTCCGACTCCCATGAGATATCTCGGCCGGTCGGCGGGCATATACGGCTCAACCGTCTCGATAAGATCATACATAACCGAAGTCTCTTCTCCGACCGCAAGACCTCCTATCGCGTAACCGTCAAGTCCAAGCTCGGCGATTCGCTGCATATTGTCAATGCGTAAATCCGGATAGGTTCCGCCCTGATTTATCCCGAAGAGCATCTGCCGGGGATTGACCGTACCCTCGAGCGAATTCAGCCGGTCGAGCTCGGCACGGCAGCGGACGAGCCACCTCACGGTACGTTCAGACGACTCTTTAACGTATTCGTAGGGAGAAGGATTCGCGACGCATTCGTCGAAAGCCATGGCTATCGTCGAACCGAGATTCGACTGGATGCGCATGCTATCCTCGGGTCCCATAAAGATGCGGCGCCCGTCGATGTGTGACGCGAAGCGCACGCCCTCCTCGGTAATTTTTCGCAGAGACGCGAGCGAGAAGACCTGGAATCCGCCGCTGTCGGTGAGAATCGGGCGGTCCCAGTTCATGAATTTGTGAAGTCCGCCGAGAGATCTGATCAGTTCGTCTCCCGGTCTCAGATGAAGATGATACGTGTTGGAAAGTTCAACCTGACAGCCGACCTCGCGAAGGTCCTCGGCAGCGATGCCTCCCTTGACTGTGGCGCTCGTCCCGACGTTCATAAAAACAGGCGTCTGCACCGTCCCGTGGACCGTCTCGAAAACGCCTCTTCGCGCCCTGCCCTCTTTCATAATTAGTCTGAACATAATAAACTCCCGCGTTCCGCTTTATTCTCTTCCGAACATGCGGTCGGCTTCTTTTTTTGTAAACTCGAATGCAACCGGTCGGCCGTGAGGACAGCAGACGACCTCGGGAGTCGCCAGAAGCTCTCGGACGAGATATTCGGTATAACCTTCGGGATACGTCCTTCCGCCTTTTATGGCGGCCTTGCAGGCGGCGCTGAAGAGGGCTTTTTCAAAAACCGTATCCCCTATCAGCTCCACGCTCCCCGAGCCGTGAGCCAGCACGTCGGCAAAGCTTTCAAAAACGGAACAGACCGCGGACTGCGGTATTCCCGCCGGAATTCCCGAAACGCTGACTTTCGTTCCGGCGACGGAAAACTCGAATCCCGTCCTCTCAATTTCCTCCCGGTGTTCCGCGACGGCCGATGCCTCGTCGCTCATAAGTATCAGTTCGACGGGGCACGCGAGCAGAGTAACCGGCCGCGTCCCGTTCTCCTGATTGCGGCGGAGCTTTTCAAAAATAATCCTCTCGTGAGCCGCGTGCTTGTCGAAAACGGTAACCCTGTCGGATTCTTCGACGATAACGTAAGTATTGAATATTTCGCCGACAATTCTAAAGCTTCCGGGAACTCCTCTGCCTGCCGGTGAGCCGCTGCCCGGAATACTTCCCGCACCTCGCTCGTCGGCCGGCACGGACCCCGTCTGAGGCATTTCCGGAATCTGACCGCCGTATAACGCGCCGCAGGTCTGTCCGCCCTCAGAAGGCCTTACGGCAGGGCCACGGAAGGCGACGCCCGGCTCGTCCGACTCGTCGATAACTCCGAGGGAATATCCGGACGGCCGGCCCGACGCAGCCGGCGTGCCGGTTTTCTCCGCGTCCTTCACGGCAGCGGCGGGGATTATTTCCGACGTGTCAAAGACTGTGAGAGCCGGCTCGCTTCCCGAACCGCGGACTTCCGTAACCGGGGCGAACGCGCCGCTGAGGCGAGGCCCGGCCGCGCCCGTAACGGTTCCCGGAAGAGTCGCCCGCTCCGAATTGCCGAGCAGCGCTTCGCGTACGGCTCCGTAAACTGCGTCGAAGACCGGGCGGTCGTCGGCGAATTTCACTTCAAGCTTCGCAGGATGGACGTTGACGTCAACCATTTCCGGATTTACCGTGACGTGGATGACGCATCCCGGAAACCGTTCGGGCGGAATATATGAAACGTATGCCTGTTCGAGAGCGGAGGAAGCAGTCCTGATTTTAACGTATCTACGGTTGATAAAGAAGATCTGCCAGTTGCGGTTGGCGCGGGGATTCCCCGGAGAAGTGATGAAACCCGTCACCGAGATCCCGGCCGACGAGCCGCTTACCGGAAGCATCCCGGAAGCAAAATCTTTTCCGTAAACCGCGCGTATGACTCCCCGGAGATTTCCGTCGCCGGACGTCTCGAACCTGACGGTGCCGTCGCTGATCATCCTGAAAGCGATTTCGGGATGCGACATCGCTATCTTTTCAACGACCGACGTCACCGACGCCGCCTCGGTCAGATCGCGCTTGAGGAATTTCAGACGTGCCGGAACGTTTGCGAAAAGATTCTCGGCTAGTACCGTTGGTCCGTCGGCGGCCCCCTGTTCCGACACGGCGCCGACTCTGCCCGAGCGAACCTCGATACGAGCGCCCCTCGGGCACTCGCGCGGCTTGGAGATAATCCTCATATCCGAGACCGCTCCGATAGCCGCGAGCGCCTCGCCTCTGAATCCGAGCGTCTCGATGCCCGAGAGGTCTTTCTCGGTCAGTATCTTGCTCGTGGCGTGGCGGCGGACGGCAACCGGGAGATCCTCCGCGGATATACCGCAACCGTTGTCAGTCACACGCATAAGACGCACTCCGCCGCGCTGGATCTCGACGGTTATCCGGTTCGCCCCGGCGTCTATAGAGTTTTCCACCAGTTCCTTGATCGCTGAGGAAGGCCTGTCGACGACTTCCCCGGCGGCAATAAGGTTGGCTACCTCAAAACTCAGTACGTTAATCTTTCCCATTCTGTTTCATCTCAGGCGCTTCTGCAGCTCGAAGAGCAGTTTCTGCGCGTCAAACGGCGACATATTGTTCAGATCGGCTGATCTTATATCGTCTATTACTCCGTCGTTTATAAACGAATCGATACCCATCTCCTGCGCGTCGGGTTCTTCGGCCTGTTTTCTGCCGTTATCCGAGTCGCCGCCGCGCCTCAGTTCGAGATCCGAAAGAATTGCCCTCGCGCGGGATATCACTTCGCCCGGAATCCCGGCGAGCTTCGCGACTTCGATACCGTAGCTGTCGTCGGTGGCGCCCGGCACGATCTTGCGCAGGAAGATTATATCGCCTCCGCGTTTGCGCGCCGCGATATGCGTATTGAATACTCCGGGCAGATTCTCTTCCATCGACGTCAGTTCGTGATAGTGAGTCGCGAACATCGTCTTGGCTTTGATTTTTTTCGAGGTATACTCAAGGATGGCGCCCGCTATGCTCATTCCGTCGAAGGTGGACGTGCCCCGTCCGACCTCGTCGTATACTATGAGCGAGTCCTTCGTCGCTGATTTCAGGATAGACGCCACCTCGTTCATTTCGAGCATAAACGTCGACTGCCCCGACGCGAGATCGTCGGATGCGCCGATCCTGGTGAAGACCCGGTCGGTAACGCAGACGTCCGCGGACGACGCCGGTACGAATGAACCGATCTGAGTCATGACCGATATCAGCGCAACCTGACGCATATACGTGGACTTGCCCGCCATATTGGGACCGGTTATTATCATAACACGGTGATCGTCGGTGTCGAGACGGGTGTCGTTGGGAACGAAGGCGGCTCCCGAAACGTATTTCTCGATAACCGGATGCCTTCCGTCGCGGATATCAATCCTTCTTTCGGCGTTGAGCGAGGGGCAGACGTAACCGGAAGAGACCGCGACCTCCGCGAGAGATGCGTAAACGTCGAGCGCCGCGAGGCCCGCGGCCGTGCGCTGAATCCTCGCGGATTCGGCGGCGACGGCGTCCCTTACGGTGCAGAAGAGTCCGTATTCGAGCGAGGCGAGTCTGTCAGAAGCCCCGAGCACCTCCGCTTCGTGCCGTTTCAGTTCCTCGGTAATATACCTTTCGGCGTTTGCGAGCGTCTGTTTTCTTATATACGTCGGTGGGACCTGAGCTTTAAAGGAGTTCGACACCTCAATATAGTAGCCGAACACCCGGTTGTAACCGATTTTCAGAGTGCGTATACCGGTTCTGTCGCGTTCCTTCTCGGCTTCGCGTTCGATCCAGTCCCGACCGTTGTTCAGTATATCGCGAAGGCGGTCTACCTCTTCGCTGTAGCCGGGAGCGATCATCCCTCCCTCTCTGACCGAGAACGGAGGCGCCTCGATTATCGCGCGGTCTATAAGCCCTGTAATATCCTCAAGGGGATCGAGCGCGGAGGCAACCGAGCGCAGCTCTTCGCAGGACGCGGCGCCGAGAAGTTCGATGATATCCGGACGCTTGGATAGAGTCGAGCATACCGCGCGCAGATCGCGCGCGTTTGCGCTCCCGTACACCGTTTTCGTTACAAGCCGCTCAAGGTCGAGGACGCCGGTGAGACGGTCTCTCAGTTCTTCCCGAAGTTCTCCGGAAGAGGCAAGCTCGCCCACGGCGCTCTGACGCCTCGTGATTCGCGGGATATTGAGCAGCGGATGTTCGATCCACTGGCGCAGCATTCTCGCTCCGGCAGCGGTCTTTGTCCTGTCAAGAACCCCGAGCAGACTTCCCTTCTTTTCGCGGGTCCTCATCGTCTCGGTCAGTTCAAGGTTTCTCCGGGTCGCGAGATCGAGCTGCATGAATCTGCCGCTGTCGTAGATGTTCAGATCCTTGATATACGAAATATCCGATTTCTGGGTTTCTTCGACGTAGCACAGAAGCGCTCCGAGCGAACGCAGCAGCTGCCTCGGGGCGTTTTCCGGAAGCTTTGAGCCGAAATGCGTTCTTGCCTTTGCCTCCGAAGACGCGGGTTCGAAATAGCCGTCCCTTCCCGCCTCGGTTGAAGCGCCAAGTTTTTCAAGAATGAATTTGCTTATATTTTTCTCGGCCGCGGCGCCGGAACTGAGAAGGACCTCGCTGGGAGAATAGGTCCCGAGCTCGCAGATCAGATCGCCGGCCGGATCGCGCGAGGTAAACGAAGTCGCAAAAACCTCTCCCGTCGAAACGTCGGCAAAGCAGACGCCGGCGCTGTCCCCGTCGAGGCAGACAGACGCCAGGTAGTTGTTCCTGCCGTCCTGGAGCATTTCCGGCTCGAGAACAGTCCCGGCGGTCACAATTCTGACCACCTCTCTTTTTACAAGTCCCTTGGCTGTCGCGGGATCTTCGGTCTGTTCGCAAATCGCGACTTTGTATCCCTTGGCAATCAGCTTCTGAATATAGGTGTCGGCGCTGTGAAAGGGTACGCCGCACATCGGCGCTCTCTCATCTTCTCCGCAGTCGCGTCCGGTAAGCGTCAGTTC
>JAGDAM010000368.1 GCA_017959485.1 Clostridia bacterium | reverse complement strand
TGGTTTCGTTGAAATCGTCGCCCAGGCGCAGCGCTTCTCCGTCAGGTCTTTGCATGTAAAGGAGCCATTCCGCCGTCGGAATCAGGCAGCCGAAAACCTCCTTCCCGGTCATTGAGGAAAAGATGATTTCCGCCCAGGCGAGCCAGGACCAGCGGTAGCTTCCGTAAGTCGGTCCCTGGCAGTGTGCGCCTCCGGCGAGATACCGTCTGACGTTCGGCACGTATTCATCAAAAAGCCGCCCGGCGCACCAGTCGTATATATCCGGCCTCTCGCCGTAAACGGCGACCGAAAAAGCGAACAGGTCGCGCAGAAGCTGCGCCTCTGTTCCGTGACCCGACAGCGCCGCCTGTTTCGCGGGCGGATACCCCATTTCGAAATACGCCGAAGCAATCTCTTCGCACCTTTCGGTCCAGGCGGCTTTCCGGGAGTCGGAAAGAAAGCCGAAGCACCAGTCGTACGCCTCGGCGCATACGAAGATAACGTGCCCGCCCCAGCGCGCCTTCATGTTTCCCGCGGGGGCGTCAAACGATCCGAGCAGAAGGTCGACCGCGTCGATCGCCCGCTGTGCGTCCTCACGCTTTCCGCTGAGAGCCGCGGAAAAGGCAAGCGCTTCGCAGGCGAGACACTCGCCGAGATCGTAGCTTCCGTATTCGGGAGTCGCTCCCCTTCCGGTGACCGGCAGGGAGCACAGTTCCCGGAAGAGATCCGCGGCGAGGGCGTTCTCCTCAAGCGTCAGATTTTCGCGGATCCGCGGCAGATCGCCCGCGCGGAAAAGCAGTCGCGGGTGCTCTTCGGGAGGCGTTGTCGGCGGTTTTTTAAACGGAGAAATCAGCATGTTTTTCACCCGTGCCGCCGCGCGGCAGTTTTTGCTTGACAAAGACCGGCGGCGGTGATAAAATATATTATCCCAGTTAGTTATAACTAATTAATATCTTAACAAATCCCGACAGGCTTTGCCGGGATGGAAGAGGCGATCCTTCGAATGAATAAGATAATCGGATTCGTAAGTGTCCTGCTTGTTTTTGCGGCGGTCCTGTCGGCTGCCGGATGCACCTTCGGAATCGGTACGGATAGCTCCGCGACCGAGGTGCCGACCGAGTCGCTGACCGCGGAACAGACGACAGACGAGCTGACAGATCCCGAAGTCCCGACCGTCCCCGAGGCTACGACGGCCGAAGTGACGACCGAAGAGGAAACTACGGTTGAAGAAACGACCGAAGAAGAAACCACCGTCGAAGAGACTACAGAGGAAGAGACGACGGAGGAGGAGACTACAGTCGAGGAGACCACCGAAGAGGATACTTCGGCGTATTTCGTCACGGGTCCTGTCGAGGGAGCCGAAATCATCGGATTCAGCGAAAAGGGATACGCGATACAGGAAAAGGACGGATTTTTCTACGTCGGCGGCATTCTGATCGCCAACAAGACCTATCCGCTCCCCGCGGATTACGTTCCGGAGGGCTACCCGAATCCGATGACCGATCAGGTGATCAACCGGATGCTCCCCGAGGCGCAGGCCGCCTTCGAGGAGATGGCCGCGGCTTTCAAGGCGGAAAAACCAAGTAACAAAGGATTCAAGATCCAGTCGGGATACCGTTCGTATATGACGCAGAACCGGCTGTACAACAACTATCTGAAAAGCGGAGGCCTCGCGTACGCCGACGGACTGTCGGCGAGGGCCGGCCATTCCGAGCATCAGCTCGGGCTTGCCGCCGATCTGAACGTGGTCGGAACCTACACTCTGAACGAATCCTTCAAGAATACCGTCGAGGGAAAGTGGCTCGCGGAAAACAGTTGGAAATACGGGTTTATCCTGAGGTATCCGGAAGGAACCACCCCGAAGACCGGATATATTTTCGAGCCCTGGCACTTCAGATACGTGGGACTTGACGTCGCGAAAGCCGTTTACGAAAGCGGTCTCTGCCTCGAAGAGTACCTCGGAATCACGTCGGTTTATTCAAACTGAAAAGTCGATTAATAACGATTAATAACGTCCGCTGCGCGAAAAACGTTTGGTGATTCGCGCAGCGGCTATTATTTCGGGCAAAGCGCGAACCCTGCCTTAGTCCTTTTCGGTCCTTTTGACTTCCACCGATATTTCGGGCGTGCCGAATTCGGGATTGAAAAGGGAGGCGATGTTCTTTTTGTACCATTCGGCGATTTCTTCGGTGCTCATCTGGCATTTTTCGCCTGAGGTTTTGATCGTTACCGTAATAATCTGCTCTTCCATTACGCAAAACTCCTTTTATATAATTGTGCGGTGTTGACAAAAAGTCAGTGAACCTTTTCGAAAGCGTATCCCGCGTCTGACCGGTAGAGGGACACTGAGGTGGCTCCGTCGGCTATATACCAGTATCCGCCGCCGAGCGAGATGATTCCGTATACGGACTGTGCCGGGGTGTCGCGTCCGGATATTTCCGCGTAAACTCCGGTGTCTCCCCATTCCCTCGCCGCGGTGAAACCGCCTTCGAGCCGGAGCAGCCGGCAGAGGTCGATCCGCTGATATCCGCCGTCGGTTTTATAATACTGCGCGCGCGCCTTGTGAGATTCAAAGACGGACCGGTCGGACGACGTCATACACTGTCCTGCCTGGATTACTGCTTTTTCCGGAGCTGCGGAACCGTCTATCACGAAAAGAGAGCAGCCGGGGAAACAGCTTTTGTTCGTACCGTAGGTGCAGAGGAGTATATTGCCGGTATCGCGTTCGTACTCGAGATTCTGAGTGCCGTAGTTTGTGTTGCCGGTGAAGGCGAAAAGGGTCGCGCACGCGCGGAGCGCCTCGCCGTCGGAAAAATCCGGCGAGAGCCCGCGCTCGTAGGTGAACCGGAAGAGCTTTTCGGGGGTCAGCTCAAGCGGATCGTAATCCTGTATGATATTGTAATCGTTGTCGTATCTGTCGGTCGTCCAGGCGCCCTTGCCGTAGATCCCGTAGGCGACCATCAAATATTCCCGGCTGTCCGGGGCGCGCCCCGGCAGGCGGCCGAAGGTGATCCCGTCGATACCGGAACAACCGTATTTGTGGCCGGCGATCTTCTCGTTTTCGGCAAAACCGTCCGCGCTGCCGACGTCGTCTCCGAGCGGATCGCGGAAGTCTGCGGTGGGCTCAAAGAGCAATACGGCGTCGACGCCGCTCTCCATCTCCTTCATATCCATGCCGACCGACGTGATCGCGTTTTCGTCGAATACGCAGACGAAGAATTTCTTCCCCGGGTCTTTGTATTCGAGAGAGCCGTATATCTTTCCGTCGTAGTAGGCGATGCAGCCGAGGTGAGCGCCTCCCGGAGTGCCGAAGCTGCCTTTGCCGAATCCTCCGACCGATCCGACGACCTTACCAGTATTCATATCCAGTTTGGCGAGAACGTCGGTGTAGGAGAAGTACATATACTCCATCCGGTCGTCGACGCAGATCCCCTGAAGATGCGAACTCGCGCCGCAGGTGTTTCTCGTGTTGAAATTCTTTTTGAGAGAGAGCGCTTTTTCCCACAGGCCCGAGGCGATCTTCGGTTCGTTTTTTTCGCCCGACGGTTCCGTGACGTCCGCCGTATCCGCGTCGGAGGGCTCCGCCGGGGCCGAAGAGGAGACGCTTTCGTCCGGAATTGTCCGCGGCGAACAGGCGCTCACGGACGCCGTCAGAGCGAGAAGGGCGGCAAGCAGGGACAGAGCCGGATTCGGACGGCGTCTGTCTTTGTTCATCCGTTCCATTCGAAGAAATCTCCGATGTCGGTTCCGGGATAGTAGGCGTAGAGAATATGCCGGTACGCCGCGCCGGCGCGGGCAAGATGACAGATACCGTACTGGCTCATTCCGACTCCGTGGCCGAATCCGCGCCCTGCTATCACGAAGTTGCCGCTCGTCTGCGCCCGGTACGTCTTCGTGAACTGCTGAAGGCGTGTGACGATCAGAAAGCTGCCGTAGTCGGCGACGTCGGTGTATATGCCCTGTTCGTCGGGAAGCGTCGTCATGGGTATGTCCCCCTCGCCCGAAAGCAGCGCGGTGCCTTCCGCGGTCCTGACGTAGAGAGACCTGGATTCATCCTTCGGGAAGAGGCCGAATTCCGAGAAGAAGGAGAATACCGACGACGTCGAGACGTACCTTCCGTCCGACGTCTCTACGGTAAGATTTCCGGAATAATTGGAGTTCAGATCGATAACTTCGCATGACAGCACCTTTTCATAGGTGTATTCGACCTGATTTTTGCCTATAACGAAGTTTGCCGAATAGCTGTACTGGCCCATCAGCGAATTGACGTTGGAGCATTTCGTGACGGTCGCCGTCTTTCCCTTGTTGTCGGTGAGCGAAATCGAATATACGTAGCTTGAGTCTCCGGTTGTTTCATATTCGACCGAGGTTATCGAAGTCCCCGAGATGAGCGAGGAATTGTATGCCTTGACCCGCGTCGCGAGGTCTTTGGGAGACACCTCGAAGAACCACTGTCCTCTCGAGACTTCGGTGTAGTTTTCCCACGGCGTCGGCTGCGAGATGATGAAGGGACCGGAATACCCGCCCCAGACGTAGGTCGAATTGACCGAACATCCGCCCTGTGACGATGAATAAGCCGCGTCGACTATCTGGCTTTTTCCGGTGGACGGATCGGTATAAACAAGTATCTTTCCGTAAACGTCGGTGCAAGCGTCGATAACGTTGCGGTTGACGTTGTTCCGGCCCGTGTAGTTCTGGTCTACGCTTGACGCGAGAAGATCGCAGCCGTAGGTGTTGAAGCGGCGGTTCAGGTTTCTGGTCGTGAAGGAGTTTACGGTAATCGCGAACGCCTTCAGCGACTCGACGGGCCAGCTGACGTAGATTTCTCCCGCGACGACGCCCTCGCAGTATTCAAGCAGTCCTACGAGATTAATCAGAATCAGTCCGTCGGTATCGTCCTTCACGTATCTGCGAAAGCAGAACGCACC
>JAGDAM010000367.1 GCA_017959485.1 Clostridia bacterium | reverse complement strand
CGGATATCCGCGACGTATATCTCGGTGTTGTATTCACGGTATTCGAGAATTTCGACGGTGAAATTGCCGTCGCTGTAATAGGTGTCCGAGTTTTCACGCGGGGACGGGGCACCGGTATTTTCGGGCACCCGCGACGAAACGGCGTCGGTCGCGGCGGGCTCGGTGATATCCGGGCCGGCGGACGACGTTTCGGGCGACCGCGTGTCGGTTTGATTGGGTTCGGTGATCTCCACTTCTCCGTAATAGTGCGGAATAACGAAGGCGTCAAGCAGAATAAAACCGGAGAAAAGGACCGTAACCGCAAGTATGACCGCGTTGGCGGCCATAAGCGCCTTTCCTTTCATCTTGTGGGTGTTTCGCTCTCCTTTCCGGACGGGACGACGCAAATGAACGCCCCGCTGTAAAAAGCAATCAGCGCCGCGGAGATCAGTACGCCTCCGATGACGTCTGTAGCCCAGTGTACGCCGGATATCAGACGTCCCCCGACCGTGACGACCGAAAGGGCGACCGACGCCGACAGAACGGCAATCTTAAGTATCTTCCTGCCGGACTTCGAAAATTCCGGCTGTATCGGAAGCGTCAGAAAGACGCACATCGCAAGCATCGTGTGAGACGACGGGAAGGACGGCTCGAGTCCCTTCTCGATATCCAGTATCAGCGGGCGGTAGTTCAGCGGAAACAGATCGAACAGAACGTAGATCAGAAGCAGTACCGCGTAAAAACAGCCGAGCAGGATAATATGCCTGTCCACTCCACGCAGAGAGCGGCGTTTGATAAGCTGAACGGCGCCTTTGATAAAGTAAAAGATAATGACTCCGACCGCCAGATATCCGAGCCAGTCGGTAACGGTATGCGCGACCGGGTCGTAGGCGAAAAAGGCGGCCGCGCGCGCGTTGAACGCCGAAAGACCGACGCTGCTTTCCTCGGGTCCGATCGGAGAGACGTCCACAGTGACGACGAGCACCGCCAGCAGAACCGCCAGCACGGCGGCAACAGCGCCGGCCGCAAAGCAGAAAACGGCGGATTTTTTAATATTGTCCTTCATTGTTCGCGTACCTCCCGGCAGGTTATTCGCCCGCCTGCCGCCTGTCAAGTTCCGCGCGGCGTTCGTTGATCTTTTTCTCGTGTTCCGCGAGCGTCGACGAGGTCTGGACGTAGTTGTCGGCGTCGGTTATGAAATAATAGGACCTGTCGGCTATCGAAAGAACCTTCCCCGAGTTGTCCTTCTCGGTCTGAGGGTTGAGAGCGCAGCTTATCGCGTTGAATCCGGGATTGCCTATCGGACCGGGAACGAACCCCTGAACTTTGTAACTGTTGTAGGGGTCGTCGCTCTGCAGGTCGTCTGCGGTCAGCGTCGTAACTCTGGTGCCCGACGAGTGCGAAAGCGAATAGATAAGAGTAGAATCGCACTGGAGCACCCAGCTCCCGGTGCCGAAAAGTTCGTGCGCCTTCGCGGTTTTAGCCGAGACGGTAGCCGCGTTGTCCCCGTCCCTGTTGAAGAGGTTGATACGGTTCCATATTACCGTGGCGACGAGGTCGGCGTCGGGCTGGTAATAGATTTCCTTTTCGATGACGGACGCGATTATCAGCGCCTGGTCGATCGTAATCCCCAGCTTTTCGGCGCTCTCGGCAAGATTCAGTTCCTTAATGCGGCTGTCAAAATTGCGGAGCAGCACGGCGAGATAATAATATTCGTCGTAACCGTATCCGACGTAAACGTTGTATCTGTCGGGAAACAGATACCCCTCGAGCTTGTACGCGCGTCCGGAGTCGAGGGTAAGCCCAGAGAGATAGGGATATTTTTCGCAGAAATTGTACTCCTCGTTGGTGTCAAAGTTGTTTATCGCCTCGGTCCAGCTCTCGACCGTCCCGATTTTATATTTCTCGACGTTGCCTGTCGCCTCGTCGGTGACGTCGATTCCGATCTCGGAAAAGAGTTTTATAATCTGGTCGACGGTGTATCCCTCCGGTATGGTCACCCAGCCGGTCTTTATCGTTTTGTCCTTGCCGAAGGCGAGCAGCCAGCCGTCGTAATTGCGGGGCGCGGAAATGTCCTCGTAAACTCCGGGCACGAAATCATACCTTTCGGGCCTCTGATCCACCTTCTTCAGCTTCGCGTAAAGCTTGAAGACGCGCGGATACTTTATAACTCCGGCTTCCGCGAGAGCGTCCGCGATCTCGGCGGCTCCCGCCCCCTCGGGAACGGTGATCGTGACGGTGTCCTCCGGCTTAACGAAGGAAAACACGTCGTTGGCAATATCTATTATAAAATACGCGAGGGCGCCCGAGCACGCGAGAATAAAGATGATGTAAATCATCGCCTTTATAACGGCTCCGACGCTGCTGGCCGTTTCGGTATACGACTTGCGGCCGAAAAAATCGTCCTCCCTGACCTCGTCGAGATCGGTAAGAGCGCGTTTGTAATCTTCCGCGGAATATTCCGGCGGTTTTTTCGTCTTCTTTTTTCCGAAAAGTGACATGTTTTTTTATTTCTTTTGTTTTTTCCGGGCGATTGTTTCAGAACAGTACCGCCGCGGCGTAGATTACGTAGACCGCGAGTGCGGTCGGTGAAAACACCGCCGTAAGCGTCGCGGTAAGGCGCGGATGTTTATACGAGAACATCCCGGCGACGCTGAACGCCGTCTTACCCGAAGGTTTTTCGTAAGCCGGACGCATATCGCGGTAGGATGAATCGAGGTTTCGGTCGGAATAACCGCGGTAGAGACGCGCGGCTTCGGCGCAGAATATGAAGCCCGACAAAAGCCATAGAGCCGTAAGAATAACCGTGAAGAGACGCTCTCCGCCGAGATCGAACAGCGTTCGCAGGAGAGGACGTCCGAACAGCGAGATCAGATTGCAGCACAGATGCACCGCGAAGGGAGCGAAAACGCTACGGGTCGAATAAAGGGTGAGAGAAAGGATGACACCGGAGACAAACAGAGCGGGGAAGTGAGCCGGATCGAGATGCAGCATCGCGAAAAAGAGCGAGGGCAAAAGTATCGCGGCAACAGTCGACCGCTTTTCGTATTCGGCGCAGAGAACCGCCCTGAAGAGGAACTCCTCGCAGAAGGCGGGGAGGACGGCGTAGGCGAGGATCAGATAAAGTCCGTCGCCGACCGAACCGTCGGATTTGGAAACGAATATTCCGTACAGCCCGTAGCTGTCGCTGAGCGAAGGATAGCCGGCGCAGCTGAAATCGAGGAGCATCGAAGAAGAAGATACGGCGATTAAAGCCGAGAGCATCAGAAAGAGGTGCCCGATTCCGAAGGGGCGTATCCGCAGTCCCGAGAGCGACCGGCCGGTCAGATACAGATATACGACCGAGGGCGGCAGAAAGATGAGCATCTGCAGCAGTATCACCGCGAGATTCTCGTTTTCGCGAGTCAGCCGCGTATCGATATATGACGACAGTATCAGCAAAAGCAGGACGGCGATAACTAAAACCGGCGCCGTAATCTCCCGCCTGTACTCTTTTTTTTCGCCGCCGGAGTCTTCGCTTCTTTTTCGCGCGAGGAGAAGCCGCAGGTTCATCTTTCGTTTTTCACCCGCGGAGCTATCACCGACTGACGCATCTTTTCGGCCGCGTCGTCCCCCTTCAGCAGAGCGAGAACGGCAAGTCCGAATTCGACTGCCGCTCCCATACCGACGGCGGTGACGAAGTTTCCGTCGCGCTCGACTCTCCTGCGGGTCACGGTCGCGCCTTCAAGATACTTTTCGAATCCGGGGAAGCATACTGCGCGCCGTCCGCGGAGCAGGCCGAGACCGCCGGGTATCATCGGAGCCGCGCAGATCGCGCAGACCGGGAGTTCCTTTCCGGCGGCGTACAGGACCGCGTCGCGAACCGCGCTCGAATCGCGGAGCCCGGTCGTTCCCGGCATGCCTCCGGGAAGAATAACCCCGTCCATCGCACCGTATGAGATCTCATCCGCGGAAAGGTCGCACCTGACAGTGATACCGTGCGAGCCGGTAATTTCGGCAGAGCCGACTCCGACCGTCGCGACTTCTACGCCTGCACGGCGGAGTATATCGAGCGGAGCGAGCGCCTCAGTCTCTTCAAATCCCTGAGCTAAAAACAGATATATCATCGAAAAACCTCCCGCCGCCTTCGGCGGCGACTGCCTGACGCCGGGCGTCAGAGCCCGAAAACGCAGTTTGACGGCTGATAATCGAGTCCGAGTTCGATCATCCGCCTCATTTTTTCGGTAGTATCGGCCGCGCGCAGACAGAGCCGCAGGCCGGCGCTGTGGATGCGAGCGACAAGGCCTTCCGGGATATCCGACGGATCGGCGATCTTGAAGGACATACCGGCGTACCCGAGTTCGCAAAGGTCGCTTACGCGTTCCTCCGACGAAAAGATGTGGTGAATGAAGACCTTTTCGGAAAGTTCGCGCGCTCTCGCAAGCCGTTCGAATTTTACCGATGAAATAACGGCGTAACTCTCCATCGAACGCTCGCGCAGACCGCGGATAACCTCTTCGATCCCGTCGTCCTCCTTGAGTTCGATAAACGGAACGGTGCCGAAGCGCATGCAGATATCGAAATAATCGTCCATCGTCGGTATGCGCAGCCGCTCTGCGGGGAGGGTGTCTGCGCCGACGCCGGTATCTATCCGCAGGCGCGACAGCGTGAGAAAATCAAGGTCGCGCACGGCTCCCTCTCCGTCGGTCATCGCCGCGACGTCGGCGTCGTGCATGCAGACGGGGACGCCGTCCGACGTGAATCTCAGGTCGCTCTCGAGCGCCCAGACGCCGGCGGCGCAGGCGGTCTCGAAGGCGGGAAGGGAATTCTGCGGAGCGAGTACGTTTCCGCCCCGGTGGGCGATTATAAGCGGAAAGCGGTATGAGTTGCGGCGCGAAAAAATCGGGCCGTCGATAACGTTTGATCTCATTTTCCGAAACCGTTTGCGCGGACGGAGTCCGCGATCCTTTTCATTCTTTCGTATGAATAAGCGAAAAACTTTTTATATCCCTCGCAGAACCGGTTGAGCCCGTCCGCGTCGCGGTTGCGGCGGCAGCCGCCCCGGCAGAGGAAGCGCCACTCGCATCCAAAGCACTTTTCGGACAGACGTTCCGACTCCGCGATAAATCCGGACGCCGCGCGTCTTTCGTCGATCTCGTCGAAGCCGTCCTCGGTGATATTTCCGATACGGTATTCGTCGAGCGCGTAGAAATCGCAGGGATACACGCTCCCGTCCGATTCAATCAGATACTGAGGCGAGCAGACGCCGCGCATTCCGCAGTCTTCCGGCTCGATACCGGCTATGATTCCGACCCAGTTTTCAAATTCGCGGTTGTAAACTCCGCGGCCGGCGGCAAGATCGTCGTACCAGAGATCAAACAGCCGGCAGAGAAAAGAGCCGTAGCGTTCCGCTCCGAGCGTCCAGGGAGTGTCCTCGCCGCCGAGCGGAGCGACGCAGGGTATGTACTGCTGCCATACGAACCGGTTTTTGCGGCAGAAGGAGTAAATCTTCTGCGGACTTCTCGCGGCTTCTCCCGTAAGAACGGTAAGAATATTGAATTCGGCTCCGGCGGCTTCCAGTATCCGCGCCGCGCGAAGCACGTCGGACGAAGTTCCGGCGCCTCCGGGCTTTTTGCGGTTTTTGTCGTGAAGCTCGGGATATCCGTCGAAGGAAAGACCGCACAGAAACTTCTTTTCGGCAAGAAAAGCCGCCCATTCGGCGTCGATCTTCACACCGTTGGTCTGGATAAACCAGTTCAGCGTGATCCCGTCGGGCCGCGCGCTCTCCGCGAAGGAGACCGCGTCTCTGAAGAATCCGAGACCGGCGAGCGTAGGTTCTCCGCCCTGAAAACCGATCGAAAGAGACCGGTCGGGCGATCCGGGCGACGACAGCCGCGAGTAAGCCGCGGACACCGCGGCGCGGAAGCATTCCGCGGTCATAAACGGTCTGACCGCGTCTTCGCGGCTGTTCATTTCGTCGGCGTAAAAGCAGTACGCGCAGCGCAGGTTGCAGGCGCCCGACGCCGGCTTCATAAGAAGATACATAATTCGTCCGGTCAGTAGGTCGGCGTGTCGAGACGCCATCCGGCGCCGGTCCTGACGAACTTCAGGACTCTCTTGAATTCGCCGGTCGCCTTTTCAAGTTTTTCGTAGTCGATATAGGTCCCGTACGCCGTGATCTCGACGTTGACCGAGTCGGCGCGCGAAGGACTGATTATCTTCATCGACGAAAGATCGTAGGTAGTCTGATTCTCGAAATAGGGAGTGAACAGGTTGTATTTCATAAACCTTCCGTCGTCGGAGAGAACGTATCTGGCAAAAATGATGCTGTCGTCAGTCCTGTAGCCGTCGAAGAGCATCACGTAAAGCGGCTCGAGATAACTGCCGGTATAAACCTGCTCCGCGAGCTCTTTGATGCTCTCGACGGTCTGGAACCGGCTCTCGGCCCTGACGTAGTCGTAATGGAGCGGCGCGTCGTCGTCGTAAACGAATCCGGTATCCGGCTCGGTATATCCCTCGAGAACGCGGCAGCCGATCTCCTCGCCGCCGAGACGGAACACGGTTTCCGCGGCTCCGGTCTTTCCGGACGCGGCGTAATCCGCCTCGCGCGCCAGATATACGTTCTTTTTGGCTTCCGGGTCGTAATACTTTATTACCTCGCGGTATTCTCCGTCGGTAATGAACCAGTAGTATATCCCGGTCTCCTCGTCGTACTGCGCGTTTTTCTCGTCGTTCGAATCGGATCGCGGATAAACCGGCAGACCCTCTCCGAAGAATATTTCGTTAACCTCCGCGGACGCGGTTATAAGGGAAGCGAACTCTTCCCTTACGCTTTCAAGTTCCGGAGGTTCGGAGCCGCATCCGGATAAACACGCCGCGAGACAGACGAGGGCGGTGAACGCCGCGGCCGCTTTCAGAAAAACGTTTTTCTTCATCGTCTTCAGACGTCGTCGTCCGCGGAACCCGACGCTCCGTCAACGGAGAAGTCCGCGGTCACGGTCCCGGCGTCGGTTTCGGGTTCGGTATCTTCATCGCTTCCGGATTCTTCGTCTTCCTCACCGGCGTCGCGGAGAAGAGTGAAGCTCGCGCACTTCTGTCCTTCGGACAGACGCATCACGATAACACCCGACGCGTACTGCGAATAGGTCGAAACGTCGGACGCGTGAGTGCGGATCAGCGTTCCGGAATCGGTAATAGCCATTATGTCGTCGCCGTCGCTGACCGAGGCGATGCCTATCAGCCGCCCGGTTTTTTCGGTGACGTTGTGGCAGCGGAAGCCCATCGTGCCGCGGTTCGCCATCGTTCTGAATTCGGAGAATTCGGTCCGCTTTCCGAAGCCGTACTCGGTCATGGTGAGCAGGTTGCGGTCCTCGCCTTCGGCGTCTATCGCCAGCGCGCCGACCACGTAATCGTCGCCGCGCAGATTGATGCCGCGAACGCCGCGCGAAACGCGTCCCATGCATCTCGCCTTTTCCTCGTGGAAGCGGTTCGCGATGCCCGACGCCGTGGCGATCATTATGTCTTTGGTGCCGTCGGTGAAGAGGACGGACACGAGTTCGTCGCCTTCGTCAAGGTTTATCGCCTTCTTTCCGAGGCGCCGCTGGTATTCGTATTCGGACAGCCGCGTTCTCTTGATGACTCCGCGGCGGGTAACCGTGGTGAGATATCTGTTTTCGGCGTTTTCGAAACTGTCGACGGCAACAATCTCGGTGATCTTTTCGCCCGGCTCGAACTCGATCAGGTTGGCGATGTTGGTGCCTCTGGCGTTGCGTCCCGCCTCGGGAATCGTATACGCCTTGCGCATATACACCTTTCCGGTCGAGGTAAAGAACATAAGGTTCGAATGGCTGTAGACGACGAGTACCTTCTCGATGAAGTCCTCGTCCTTCGTCGTCATGCCGATGATGCCCTTGCCGCCGCGGTGCTGAGCCGAATAGGTGTCGGCGGGCAGCCGCTTGATGTATCCGGTATGCGTCAGCGAGACCACGCAGTCGTGCTTTTCGATCAGATCCTCGATCTGGATGTCGTTTTCGGCTTCGACGATCTCGGTCCGGCGCGCGTCGGAGTATCTGCGCTTGATTTCAAGCATCTCGT
>JAGDAM010000366.1 GCA_017959485.1 Clostridia bacterium | reverse complement strand
CGGCAAAATCGTCGAACAGCGAGTTCGTACGGCTGTAGGTGTGCGGCTGAAATACGCAGAATACGCGCCGGTATCCCATTTCGCGGCAGCCCTTTATCGTCGCGGATATTTCGGTAGGATGATGTCCGTAGTCCTCATAGACGTCGGCGCCGGCGAACTTTCCCTTGAATTCCATCCGTCTCGCGGCGCCGGTGAAGCCCGAGATGCCTTCTGCGAGGAGGGCGGGATCGAGTCCGCAGGCGATGCCGGAGGCAAGTGCGGCTATCGCGTTGTATACGTTATGTCTGCCGGGAACCGACAGATCGATATGCGCTACGAGAGTGCCGTGCGAGACGACGTCGAAGGACGGGTATCCGCGCGACAGGTCGATCGACGCGGGATAAAAGTCGGCGTGATCCGGGTCGTCCGGGTCGGCTTTCTCGCGTCCGGAGAAGGTGAGCGTCAGCGCCCTGATTCCGCTCATCGCGGTCTTCACGTTGGCGTCGTCGGCGTTGACGACGCAGATCCCGTCGGGTCCGGTAAGCGACGCGAAATCGGCGAAGGACCGGCGTATCTGGGTTATGTTTTTAAAATAATCGACGTGATCGTTCTCTATGTTGAGAATGACCGCCACCGTCGGGTTAAAGTCGAGGAAGGAGTCCATATACTCGCAGGCTTCGAAAATGAAACAGTCGCCGTTTCCGGTTACGAAGGTGCTCCCGAATTCGGGCATTTCGGCTCCGCAGAGGACCGTGGGATCGGCTTTGGCGCGTGTGAAGGCGGACGCGCACATGGCGGTCGTGGTGCTCTTTCCGTGCATTCCCGAAACGCCTATTCTGACCGGTCTCGACGTCATAAGATAGCCGAGGTAGTCCGCACGGGAGATGAGCGGTATCCCCGACGTGATCGCCGCGCGGTATTCGGGGTTGGTGTCGCTGATCGCGACCGTGTAGACGACGGCGTCGGCTTCGGCCACGTTTCCGGAGGCGTGCGAATAAAAAACCGTTATCCCGAGCGCCTCGAGCCGTTCGGTCGCGGCGGTGCGAACCCGGTCTGATCCCGTTACCGAGAGACCGTTTTCAAAGGTTATTTCGGCGAGAGCCGACATATTTACGCCGCCTATCCCGATAAAATGAATCCGGCGCGCCCCGCGGAGCATTTCGGCAATTTTAGCCGCTCCAAAGTGTGTGTTAGGTACTGACATGATAAAAATTCACAATTCCTTAAAAAAAAGAATATAAAACCATCACTTGACAGCCGTATAATTACACTGCACAATGATAAATGGGAGAAAAAACAATGGTAATCACGGAAATCAAAGTCAGGAAGCTTCCGGGCGAAGGGCCTCTTCGCGGATTCGCAACCGTGGTGTTCGACGGATCTCTTGCCGTTCACGGGATCAAGATCATCGAAGCCGGCGGGAAACGCTTTTCGGTGTTTCCTTCGGTCGCCGGCCGGGGCGGCGAGCAGCGCAACGTCGCTCATCCGGTGACGAGCGAGTTTCGCGCGTATCTCGAAAAGGAGATTT
>JAGDAM010000365.1 GCA_017959485.1 Clostridia bacterium | reverse complement strand
TACCGTGCCCGAGACGACGGCGACACCGGCCCCGGACGTCACGACCTCGCCCGAAATCACTACGGACGCGCCTCCCGTCACTACCGTGCCCGAGACGACGGCGACACCGGCCCCGGACGTCACGACCTCGCCTGAAATCACTACGGACGCGCCTCCCGTCACAACCGTGCCCGAAACGACGGCAGCACCGGCCCCGGACGTCACGACCTCGCCTGAAATCACTGCGGACGCTCCGACGGTCACGACGTCGCCGGAGATAACAACCTCTCCCGAAAGCACCTCTCCCCTGACTCCCGACGACCTTTCCGTCACTTCGGGCAGAATCGATAAACAGGTCGACGGCAAGGGATGGTTCTCGGTCACCGCGGAATGGAGCGTCGTTTCGGTCGACGGCGACAGCGTCAACGTCAGAATCTACCTGTCGGTTACCTGCTATTCGATGCAGATAGGAACAAGAGACTGCACCGCGACAGTCGTCGGCGTTCAATTTCCCTTTGAGTCGGATCCGATTTCCATTCCCTACACCGGCAAGAAGCAGACTATGCTGATCGGCTCGGTGGCGGTCAAAGTCCCGCTTTCGGGCAGCGCCTTACGCGTCGACTTCCCCTTCAAAGGCACGTACAGCGGAGTCTATTACGGGACGGTTACTCTCGAAGGCCTGATAGATTTCAACTGATGATCGTTCGGCAACACCGAACAGAAAAAACTGCGATGCAAAGGCGAACGGCGCTTGGGCATCGCAGTTTTGAGGATACATTCCTCCGGACAGGCAGCGAAGCCCCGGAAAGAACCGCAAAAAAAGGAGACATGCATGCAAACTGTCAACAGCGAATTTGATGTAGTTGTTCTCGGAGCCGGACCCGGCGGTCTGGCCGCCGCGCTCTCCGCCGCCCGCAACGGAGCAAAAGTGTTGCTGGCTGAAAAGAACGGCTATCTGGGCGGAAATATGACTATCGGACTGCCTCTGCTCGGATTTCTGGATAAAGACGGCAACAAGGTCATAGGCGGGATCGCCGACGAGTTTATGAAAGACATGTCCTCTTATAAGACCGCCTACGGCCGCGCCGCAAGCGGGCACAGGGTCTGTCCGATGCACAACTCCGTGACGCTGTACGACCATGAACTGTTCAAGATCGCGGCCCTTCACAAGGTCATCGACGCCGGTATCTCCCTTCTGTTTCACACCGATATTGAGTCGGTCAACGTTGAAAACGCCGCAATCCGGGAGATAGTACTCCGCGGAAAAGGAGCACGGATCAACGTCAAATCCAAAGTATTCATAGACGCCAGCGGAGACGGCGATATGGCTTATCTTGCGGGCGCAAGTTACGAAAAGGGTCAGAAAGACACCGGAGTACTCCAGCCGCCCACCATGATGTTCACACTGGACGGTGTCGAAATCGACCGCACCATCGACTATCTGGCCGAAGATCCGGAACAGATGGAGCGCAGCGGGACAATCGAGTGTGCGGATGGGTACGATGCCGACTATTTCCGCAGCGACCCCACCTTCGTAATGGTGGCTATGCGCAAGCTCTTTTCAGACCTTCGCGCACAGGGAAAAATGCCGGTGAACCGCGAAAACATCATAGTAATCAACAGCCTGCTTCCCGGGCAGGTACATATGAATTGCACGCGACACCTGGGAACCGATGGCAGCGACGTGTTCAGCGTTACCAAAGCCGAGACCGAAGGGTATCTGCAGATCGAAGAATTCGTAGAGACCCTGCACAAGTATGTCCCGGGATTTGAAAACTGCTACATTTCACAGATCTACCCTTCCCTCGGCATCCGCGAAAGCCGCCGTTTTTCCGGGATCCGCCGGCTGACGGAGGAAGATATCGTAAACGGTGTCTTCCCCGACGACACCGTGTGCGTCGGTTCCTACTGCGTGGACATTCACGCGGGCGACGGCATCGGTACCGTCTTCACAAAAATACCGCCGTACGGAATTCCTTACGGGATTACCGTCAGCGACGAGATCGAAGGTCTGATGTTTTCCGGGCGATGCGCGTCAATGGACGCCGTTGCCATGAGCTCGGCCAGGGTCATGCCTGTCTGTATGGCAATCGGCGAGGCAGCCGGCGTCGGCGCCGCCCTTGCCGTCAGGCAGGGCATATCTCCGCGCCAAACCGACGCGGAGCAGATCCGTAAGATCCTTAAGGATTCCGGAGCGATCCTGAAAGTGAATTAAGGCAATACCGCACAATTCGACGTACGCATCTTGACGGCTCATTTTCCGTCTGTTATTGCGTCGAAATCTTGAAATACCGCCTGTATTCCTGCGATTTCTCAGCAAAAACAGGCGGAAAATGCTCTCGCCAATCTACGCACGCGAATTGTGCGGTATTGCCTTAGCTATGCGAAGCATAATTTAGCTCGCCGGAACGGCGAATTTAGCTGGGGCTGCAAAAATAATGACTTTTTTTACAGCCCCTATTATATCACACGGTCACGCGACTGTAAAGAGCAATCGTGCAAATGCCAATTTTTACTGAAGCGCCGCGCCTATGACTGTCCCGAACTGCGACCTTTCGGGAATGATGAATTTCACCCCGAAGTTCGACGAAAGGTTTTCGAAAACCGCTCTGATAGGCGCCATTGTGGTGAGGTTGCCGGTGAGCACGATGTCGGACAGTCCGAATGAGCGGGAGGCGAAGATCGACATCATCGCCACCGTCTCGGCTACCATGTTGAAGATGCCGAGCGCGACGTCGTGGCGCGAGGCGAGATCCGATAAAGCGCCGAAGTTCGAGGCGGTAAGGTCGGAGTTTATGCCCGAGAAGAGAGCGGGGTTTGAGATGTCACGCACGCGCAGGTCTACCTTCGACAGGTCTCCGCCGCCGCAGATCTGCTCGAGATGCTTCGCGCTTTCGATGCCGAGCATCTTTTTCGCGAGGCCGGATATCGTGCCTCCGCCGACTCCGGTACCGCCGAGATACTCGCATACCGGACCCGATTCGGTCTTTTTGGCGTGAATTATCGCGGTGCCGGTGCCCATGCTGACCACTATCGCCTCTTCGAGACCGGAAAGATAGAGCCCTCCGGTGCCGATGCTGTCGAACTCGGACACTCTCGTGCAGACGAGCGAATAGATTGGCTCGGTTATGAAAGCCGAACCGACTCCCGTCATCATCACTCTGCCTATATCGCCGATTTTGAGGCCGTTTTCAAGTGTGAATTTTCCGAAAGCGCCGTACGCGCTCGTCACCGGATCGTTCGCCTTGACGATCATCGGCTGAATGAGCGCGCGGTCGGGCGAGAAGCCGACGATTTTTGTCGTGCTTCCCCCGACGTCAATTCCTATTACGGTTTTTCCGCCTTCGCGGCTTTTCTTTTCTGACATGGTTTTGTTACCTTCTCAGTCGTCGGTCAGGTTTCCGTCTCCGGAAATCGGTATCATTTCACCGAGAAAGACCGGCTTGGGTTTAAATATGGTTTTTACGAAATCCTTTGCTCTCGCGAGGATCTCGCGGGATTCGCGGTACGTGCTTCCGCCCCATCCGTCGCCTTCCGCGGCGACTCCGACGGCTTCTATTCCGAGTTTTTCGGCTATGTAAAGCGCGCGGTAGAGATGGTAGCCCTGGCTCACTATTATCATCTTCCGGACGCCGAAGACGTCCCGCGCCCGGTATATGCTGTCGTAGGTCGAAAATCCGGCGTGGTCCATGAAAACGTCGGAGGAGGGTATCCCGGCTTCGACGGCTTCGCGCTTCATCGTTCCGACTTCGTTGTAGTCTTTCCTTCCGTGGTCGCCGCTCATAAGCAGCTTCGGCGCCGCGCCGGATTTGTAAAGAGCGATACCGAGGTCCGTACGCGCCTTCAAAAGATCGCTCGGCAGGCCGTCCTCCCTGACGAAACATCCGAGGACGAGTATGCAGTCGGCGTCTTCAAAAGCCGACGCCTCGCCGGAGGAAACGACGCGTGAAGCGGTACTCTTTCTTACCGCGGCGTCGGCGATAATAACGAAAGCCGCGGACAGAAGAAGTATGACGAGCAGCGCGACGAGCGTTCGCCTGATAATCCGGAGACGCCTCCGGCGAAGACTGCCGGCGGCGGGATCTTTGCGGTCCTGTTTCGGTTTCACGGTCCCTGCCTCCTTTTCAAACTGCGCGCGGGGAAAACCGCGAGTACACCTTACGCTTCCAAGATAATAAATTATATCATTTACTTGAAAAAAAATCAATACAGTGATATAATTTTAGGGGATTCCGCGGCGTTCGCGGACGCGAATCGCGCCGCAAATCTTTACCGATATACTCTTTTTAAGAAAGGCAACGACATGTCATTTATCAATCCCGACACCTCCGTCCTGCTCAAAAAGGACCTTTACATCTTTGATATGGACGGGACGATATATCTCGGATACAACGTATTTCCCTTCGCCATCAGATTTATTAACAACCTTCGGGCGTCGGGCAGGCGCGTCCTGTTCTTCACGAACAACGCCAGCCACACCACCGAATTTTATATGAAGAAGCTGACCCGCCTCGGATTCTCGCCGAGCGAGGGCGAGATAATGACCTCGGGCGACGTGACGATCGAGTTCCTCCGCCGCCACAGAGCGGGGAAGAGCGTCTATCTCGTCGGCACCGACGAGCTGGTCGAAAGCTTCCGCGACGCCGGAATCAATATGCTGACCGGCGACGAGGAACGCGCGGATATCGTCATTACCAGCTTCGACACCTCGATGACCTATCACAAGATGGACTGCGCCTGCCGCCTCATCCGCGGAGGAGCGGAATATCTGTCCACCCATCCCGATTTCAACTGCCCGACCGAGACCGGTTTCATCCCCGACAGCGGCGCTATCGCCGCCTTCGTCACGGCGTCCACAGGCAAGGTCCCGACCTATTTCGGCAAGCCCTACCGCGAGACCGTCGAGATGATCGGCGAGGCGACCGGGGTGCCGCTCGACAGAATGTGCATTTTCGGCGACCGGCTCTATACCGATATCGCGCTCGGAAAGAAGCACGGCGTCACCGCGGTGCTCGTCTATTCGGGAGAAACGACCCGCGAGGACGTCGAACGCGCCTCCGACGCCGAAAAGCCGGACTTCGCCTTCCCGTCGCTCGACGAAGTCGACCGGGTGATGTTCGGCAAAAACTGATCCATGGCTTTCGATTCGGGATTTTTGGCCGCGTCTCTCTGCGAAATAAGAGAGAAGTGCGGCGGATGTCACGTTGAAAAGATCTACCAGCCGAGGGCCGACCAGGTCGACCTCATCTTCAGGGCGAAGGGCGGGCCGGCTCGGCTCGTCCTTCGCTGCGGGACGGGGGACAGCCGGGTCGGCCTCTCCTCTCTCGCGTCGGATAATCCGCAGGTGCCGCCGAATTTCTGCATGCTCCTCCGCAAGCACCTGCTTGGAAGTGTGCTGTCGGAAGCGCGGCAGGAGGGTTTCGAACGGGTTGCGGTTTTCGCCTTCGCATGTCGAGACGAGCTCGGATACGACTGCGAACGGCGGCTGATAGCCGAGATTACCGGACGCAACAGCAACCTGATATTCACCGACGGAGATGGGAAGATACTCGGCGCTCTGCGCACCGTCGATTTTTCAACGTCCCGCCTGCGTCAGGTGCTTCCGGGTATGAGATACGAGATGCCTCCGGCCCAGGAGGGAAGGAGAGATCCTTCCGCCGAGACCGCGGAGGGATTCGAGGAGGGCCTGCGTGCCGCTCCGCCCGAAAAAACGGCTGCCGCATACGTCAATTCGGCGTATTTCGGAATCTGTCCGGCGCTCGCGAGAGAGATTGTTTTCCTCGCCTGCCGGAACGCGTCGGCGCTCTGCTCCGAGGCGTCGGGTCGGCTCGGGGAAGTCTTCGTTTCGGTAATGAAGCGGATTGCGGAACGCGATTTCAGCCCTTCCGTGGCCTTCTCTGAAGGCCGTCCCGTCGAATTCTCGTTTATACCCCTTACACAGTACGGTCCGGGGGCGGCAAAGTGTTTTTCCTCGCCCGGAGAGGCGCTGGACGCGTTTTACGCCGAGCGCGACCGTGAGACGATGGTGTCTGCCCGGGCCGCGGATCTGCGGCGCGCCGTGTCGGGCGCGACGGCGAGAATAGCGAGAAAACTGAATATCCAGAGCCGTGAGCTTGAAGAGTGCGAACAGGCGGACGCATGCCGCGCCGAGGCCGAACTTATAGTCGCGAATCTTTATAAAATTAAAAAGGGCGACCGCGAGGCGCTTCTCACCGATTATTCGTCGCCCCTTCCCGACGGCGGATTCGCGGAAAGAAGGGTCGTTCTCGATCCGCGGACGCATCCGTCCGAATACGCGCAGCGGCTTTTCAAAAAATACTCAAAGCTGAAGACCCGCCGGGTCGAACTTGCCCGCCAGAGACTGAACGGCGAGGCGGAGCTTGAATATCTTTCCACCGTGGCCGACGCTCTGTCGCGCGCCGAGACGGGAGCCGACCTGTCGGGGATCCGTGAAGAACTGGAGAGAGGCGGATATCTTTCAGCCCGCCGGGAATCCTCACGCGCGGGGCGCGTGAAAAACAGTCCCGCCGAGTACGTCACGTCGGGCGGGTTTACCCTGCTTTGCGGCAGGAACAATTATCAGAACGACGAAATAACCTTCCGCCTTTCGGAACCCGGAGATATCTGGTTTCACGCCAAGGGAGTTCCCGGTTCTCATCTTGTGCTCCGG
>JAGDAM010000364.1 GCA_017959485.1 Clostridia bacterium | reverse complement strand
TGCGTCCTTATAAGCAACTACCGTTACAACAATATTTCGCGCCTGTGCGACCACTATAATCTGACCACTTACGCCATGGGCGTGGGGCTCGACTACTGCTTCGCGGTCGCAAACGGCAGCGCCGAACTTTACTCTATCCTCGCAAAAGCGGCGGGGCTCATCCCGACCTCCACCGTCAACGCGGCTCTTTCTTATTATATAACGCAGGACGCAAAGCTCACCTTTATCGATTTCATCGCCGAAAATTTCATTGCGGTCTCGGCGATCGTCTTGGTCGTGATACTGGTGGTGCTGTTCTTGCTCATGAGAAGTCTTCGTTCCGAGAAAAAGGCGAAAAACCTTATATCCGCGACGGAGACCGACGACCTCACCGGTCTTTATAACCGCAATTATTTCTTCGAATACGCAAACAGAATGTACCGCGAGCATCCGGACACGCAGCGCGACGCGATCGTCGTGAACATCGAACAGTTCCACTCGATCAACGCGCTGAACGGATGGGAATTCGGCGACAGAGTCCTGCGTGCGCTCGGTAAAGAGATACAGGCCGTAGCTCAAGACACGGGCGGCATCGGCGGCAGATTCGGCGCCGACAGATTCGACATATACTGCCTGCACACAAACGACTATATGTCGATATTCAATCGCCTGCAGAACAAAATGATCGATCTCGCGCCTAACGCGAGCATCCGTCTGCGTATGGGCGTCATGCCGTGGCAGGACGATCTCGCGCCGATATACCTCTTCGACAGAGCGCGCACGGCGTGCAGCATGGCGCGCGGACATTACATAAATCACCTCATCGTCTTTGACGAGAAGGTCCGCCGTCAGGAACTGTTCGATCAGCGTCTGCTCAACGACCTGCATCGCGCGCTCAACAATTACGAATTCGAGATCTATTATCAGCCTCAATACGATATAAGCACGGATACGCCGCGTTTCATCAGCGCGGAAGCGCTGATACGCTGGCAGCATCCGGAGCTCGGCATGATCGCTCCGAACGATTTCATCCCGCTTTTCGAGCGGTACGGAAAGATCGGCGAAGTGGACAAATACGTCTGGGCTCAGGCGGCGCGTCAGATCGCGCGCTGGCGTGCGCAGTTCGGCGTGACGGTACCCGTTTCGGTCAACCTGTCGCGCGTGGACGTGTTTGATCCCTCGCTCGACGGCACGCTTTCCGACATCATCCGCGAAAACGGGCTCGATCCGAGCGTGCTCAAGCTGGAGATAACGGAATCCGCGTATACCGAGAACGCCGATCAGGTGACCCGCGTCGCGGCAAATCTGCGTAAAGCCGGCTTCACCGTGGAAATGGACGATTTCGGCATCGGATATTCTTCGCTCAATATGCTTTCCTCGATGCCTATCGACGTGCTCAAAATGGACAAAGATTTCATTGCGAAGATAGAAAAAAGCGAAAAAGACGTGCAAATGGTCACGTTCATCCTCAGCCTCGCAAAGAATCTGAACATCGACGTCGTCGCCGAAGGCGTGGAGACCGAGGCGCAGCTGAAAATACTGAAAGGCCTCGGCTGTACGCTCGTTCAGGGATACTATTTCTCACGTCCGCTTTATTTCGCGGAATTCGAATCAACGATACTGCAAAATAAAGACCTTCCCTCGACGGACGAAAAATAACAACGAATTCAACCTACAGGAGAAAAAATAAATGCGCTCACTCAAAACAAGAATAACGTTGATGACCGTCATCATCTTGGTAATAACAGTCGCTCTGGTCACAACGTCCACCGTGTTTTTCATACGTAAAACGGAGGTCCGCAAATCGGATCAGATACTGCTTTTGCTTTGCGAGACCGGAGAGAGAAACCTCGATTATTATTTCAACAGCGTACAGAGATCGGTGCGCAACGTCGGTGACAAAGCCGAGGCGGATCTAAGCGGTCTTGACGACGAGAGTCTGGCACGCCACGTTGAATATATGCGCGATTATTTCGAAATCGCCGCGTCGAAAACGAACGGCGTTCTGACTTACTATTACCGCATCGACCCGACGGTATCGAAGACCGTAAAGGGCTTCTGGTATGAGAACGACAACGACACCGGATTTGTGGAACGCGAGGTCACAAACCTCGCCGATCCGAAGTACAATCTCAATGACACGTCCGACCCGGGGCTCGTTTGGTTCACCGTTCCGAAATTATACGGGGAAGCGAAGTGGCTCCCGCCGTACGTATCGGAAAATCTCTACAAGCGCGTTATTTCCTATAATATACCGATCTACTGGCGCGGAACGTTCGTCGGCGTCATCGGCATCGAGATAGATTACTCCACGATGGCGGAGCAGGTCGACAGCATACGTCTTTACAACAACGGCTACGCGTTCTTAAACGACGAAAACGGAGATCTCTTCTATCATCCGCGCATAGACGTTTCGCAGCTGAACGAAGAAAACAAGCCGATCCTGCCCGACGGCGCGCTCAGCGAAAGCACGTTCATCAAGTACACCTTTGAAGGCGTGGAAAGAATAGCGGCGTGGCTGCCGCTCAGCAACGGTATGCGCCTCAACGTCACCGTTCCCGTTTATGAAACGGAAGGCGACTGGCGCGGATTGATCGTCAACATCATGTTGGTAGCCGCCCTGGTACTCGCGGTCGCCGTGGTGCTTATGATGATTTTCACAAAACGCATCGTCAAGCCGATCAAGCAGCTCACCGAAGCGGCTGAAAAAGTCGACAGCGAAAATTACGATTTCACGCTCGATTACAACAAAGACGACGAGATCGGCAATCTGACAAAGACGTTCAAACGCCTGACGGTCCACATGAAAGACCACATAAGCAGTCTGAACAAGCAGGTCTTCGTCGACGCGCTGACGCGCGTCAAAAACAAGGGCGCGTTTTCCACCATCATAGACGAGATACAGGAGCAGATCAACAGCGGGACCGATCCCGTGAGATTTGCGATAGGCGTTTTCGACTGCGACAACCTCAAAGTGATCAACGACCGTTTCGGTCACGAAAAGGGCGATATATATCTCAAATCCGCCAGCAGTGCGATATGCAAGGCGTTCCAGCACAGCCCCGTGTTCAGAATAGGCGGCGACGAGTTCTCCGTCGTTCTCCGCAACAAGGATCTGCACGATATGGATCATCTTATCAAGCAGTTTGAACAGGACGTCGAAAAGACGAACGCCTCTACCGACAAACAATGGGAGCAGGTCAACGTTTCCATGGGCATCGCGGTCTACGACCCGCAGAGCGGCGACGCCGTGATCGACGTCGTGCGCCGCGCCGACAAAAATATGTACGAAAACAAGCGCGAACGCAAAAGCGCCGGCTTGACCTCGGGCACGGACAGATAAACCGGATGAAAGGATTACCACAGCACAAAAAATGCGAAAACTCATAAAAATATTTGCCTTTGCGCTATTTCTGGCGATCGCCGCTTCAGTCGTTTTTCCCCTCGCGGCGTTCGCGCAGGATCGCGGCACCGTCGTGCGTGTCGGATGGTACGAATCGCCGTTCAATATGACCGACGATTACGGCAGACGTTCCGGCTACGCTTACGAATATCAGCAGAAAATAGCCGCCTACACCGGCTGGACGTACGAGTACATCAGCGGCAGTTGGACGGATCTGCTTCAAATGTTAAAAGACGGCATGATCGACCTGCTCAGCGACGTGTCGTTCACGGAGGAACGCTCCGATCAGATGCTGTTCTCATCGGCGGCGATGGGCTCCGAAAACTATTATATTTTCATTTCTTCAAACGACACGGAAATAACGGCTGACGATCTCAGTACCTTGAACGGAAAAAAGATCGGAGTCAGCAAGGACAGTTTTCAGGTCGATCTGCTCGCGGACTGGCTGACGTCAAACGGCATCGACGCGGAGATCGTCGAACTGTCGACAAACGAATTTCAATCGGGCGAGATGCTCATGCGCGGCGAAATAGACGGATTTGTCACGATAGATTCGTTCTACAATACCGCGGGACAGGTCCCGCTCGTCAAGATCGGCTCGTCGGACTTCTATTTCGCGGTAAGCAATTCCACCCCGGAACTGCTCTCTGCGCTCAACGCCTCGATGAACAGGATATTGACCGAAACGCCGAACTACAATCAGCTCCTCAACGAAAAATATCTCGACGCTTCCAATATCAATATATATCTCAGCGCAAACGAAAAGAGCTGGCTTGAAGAACACGGCACGATCCTCGTGGGATATCAGGACAATTACCTCGCTTTCTGCGCAAAAGACCACGCGACGGGTGAATTGACCGGCGCCTTGAAAGACTACCTTGCAATCGCTTCAAATTGTCTGAAAAACGCACATATCGATTTTGTGGCGATCTCGTATCCCACGGCGTCGGCAGCTATGGAAGCGCTTAAAAAAGGCGAGGTGGACTGTATGTTCCCCGCCAACCTCACCGACTACGACGGCGAAACGCAGGGCTACTTCATGACGAACACGATCATGTCCACCGATATTTCCGCCATAATACTCGAATCCGAGCAGAAAGATTTTTTAAGCAAAGATCATATTACGGTTGCGGTCAACGCGGGCAATCCGAACTACAATATGTTTTTGGTGGACAATTTTCCCGACTGGCGCGCCATCGTTTTCAAGGATACGCCCGAATGTCTGAAAGCGATCTCCGAGGGAAAGGCGGACTGTCTCTTGATGAGCAATTACCGCTACAACAACATCTCATCGCTGTGCAAAAAATACGGGCTGACGTCAATTTCAACGGGCGTTGACATCGATTATTGCTTTGCGGTCAACCGCGACAATATCACGCTTTATTCGATACTGAACAAGGTCTCGCACCTTGTGCCGAGCGCGTCCATCAACGCGGCGCTGTCTTATTACTTCACGGAAGACGCAAGGACCACCTTCGGCGAGATCGTTTTGCAGAATATCGGTTATTTCATCGTCGCAGTCGCAATAGTGGCATTTGCGATCATATTCCTGGCGATAGCCGTTTCAAAGTCGTCAAAGAAAGCGATCGAAAGCCGACAGATCATCACCGCAACGGAAACGGACACGCTGACGGGACTGTATACGAAAGGTTATTTCTACGAATACGTCGACAAGATGTATATGATGCAGCCCGAAAAGCCGATGGACGCCGTCGTCATCAACATCGATCAGTTCCATTCGGTCAACGCGATCAACGGATGGGAATTCGGAGACCGCGTTCTGAGCGCAATAGGAGACATACTGCGTGAGTTCGTCAAAGAGTACGGCGGTATCGCCAGTCACAGCGATGCCGATCACTTCGCGCTGTATTGCCCTCATATGGAGGAATATCACGGGCTTTTCGAGCAGGTGCAGAGGAAGCTTGATATGATCTCCTCAAGCGCAAGCATAATTTTGCGCATGGGCGTAAGCCCGTGGGAACGCGGCATTGATCCTCACCAGATGATCGAGCACGCGCTCATCGCCTGCGGCCTTGCCCGCGGACAGTACAACGATCATCTCATCGTGTTCGACGAAAACGTGCGCAACCGCGTCAACTACGAACAGCGCCTGAAAAACGACGTGAATCTCGCGCTCGCCAAAAACGAATTCGAAGTTTATTACCAGCCGAAATACGACATAAGCTCCGACACTCCCGTTTTGAAAGGCGCCGAGGCGCTCGTGCGCTGGCGTCATCCCGAGCTCGGCATCATACCTCCCGGAGATTTCATACCGCTGTTTGAGCAAAACGGCAAGATCAGCGCGATAGATAAATTCGTCTGGTCGGAGTCCGCCGCGCAGATCGCGCGCTGGAAAAAGCGGTACGGCGTGACGATCCCCGTCTCCGTCAATCTTTCACGCGTAGACGTCTTCGATCCCGAACTTGAAAACGCCCTCGACGGCATACTCGAAAAGAGCGGCATCGACCACGCGGCGTTGGATCTTGAAGTGACCGAATCCGCCTACATCGAAAACGCCGATCAGATCGTAAGCGTTATCGGAAGACTGCAGGAAAAAGGATATAAGATCGAGATGGACGATTTCGGCACGGGTTACTCTTCCCTTATAATGCTCTCCTCCTTGCCGATAAACGTGCTGAAAATGGACAGAGCGTTCATCCGCAATATCGAGCACGACGAAAAGGGCGTCCAGCTCGTCGAAGTCATCCTCGGTATCGCCGACAAACTGAACGTGCAGGTTATCGCCGAAGGCGTGGAAACGAAGGCGCAGCTCGACCTGCTGAAAAAGCTCGGCTGCGGTATGGTGCAGGGATTCTATTTCTCCCGCCCGCTGCCCGCCTCCGAATTCGAAGAAGCGTTCCTGAAACAATAATACGGAAAAACAAAAGCTCCCGAAAGGGAGCTTTTTTGCGTGTGGAGGTCTAGCACGGACGAGAATCGAACTCGTGTTACCGCCGTGAAAGGGCGGTGTCTTAGCCGCTTGACCACCGGGCCGTAAAGCTCTTCGCGTAAGCAAAGAGCTGGTAGCGGAAGTTGGATTTGAACCCACGACCCTCCGGGTATGAACCGA
>JAGDAM010000363.1 GCA_017959485.1 Clostridia bacterium | reverse complement strand
TACGCAAAAGACTGCGAAAAGAGCGTGGTCGCAACCTCCGATTACGGCGGAATAAAGATCACCGGCGCGGTGCAGAGAGATAATATTTTCGGCACGCAGTTCCACCCGGAAAAGTCGGGGGAAGCGGGGCTTCTGATGCTCCGGGCGTTTTGCGAGTTATAATCGAAAGGAAACATAATAATGCAGATATATCCCGCAATAGATCTTATAGGCGGAAACGTCGTCCGCCTTCTTCGCGGAAATTACGATAAAAAAACGGTTTACTCAGACGATCCGGCAAGCGTCGCAAAAGATTTTTATAACATGGGGGCGAGAAACCTGCACGTCGTCGACCTCGACGGAGCGAAGGACGGAAGTATCGCCAATTTCGAAGTTATAAAAAGCATAAAATCAGCCGTTCCCGATATGTTCATCGAAGTGGGCGGCGGCATTCGTGACGAGAGCAGGATCGGTAAATACCTTGAGTGCGGGGTCGGGAGGACTATCCTCGGCTCGGTGGCATACGAGGATCCGGAATTTGTCGAAAAAATGTGCAAAAAATACGGCGAGGCGATAGCGGTCGGTATCGACGCTTCGGACGGATTCGTGGCGATCCACGGATGGAAGACCGTGACCGACGAAAGGGCGGTCGACCTCTGTCTGAAAATGGAAAACTACGGTGTAAGCACGGTAATTTATACCGATATATCGAGGGACGGAGCGCTTTCCGGCACAAATCTTGCCCGTTACGAGCTTCTTTCCCGGCTTGATCTGAATATCATTGCCTCGGGCGGTATCACATATGAGAGCGAGATCACGACCCTTGCCGGATACGGAATATACGGAGCGATACTCGGAAAAGCGCTCTACGACGGCAGACTCGATCTTGCCCGATGCATAGAGATCGCGGGAGGGAACAATGCTTGCTAAAAGAATAATACCCTGTCTTGACGTTCGGGACGGCAAAGTCGTCAAGGGCACCAACTTCGAGGGAGTGCGCGATATCGCCGACCCGGTGGAGATGGCGGAGTTTTACAACCGCTCAGGCGCCGACGAACTCGTCTTTTACGACATCACCGCCTCTTTTGAGGGCAGGGCGATCTTCACGGATATTCTGAAAAAAACCGCTTCAAAGGTGTTTATCCCCCTTACCGTCGGCGGCGGCATCAACGCCGTTGAAGACTTCGACAGGGTGCTGAAATGCGGAGCCGACAAGGTGAGCGTGAATTCCGGCGCGATACGCGATCCCGGGCTGATAGAACGGGCTGCAAAAAAATACGGCGCACAATGCGTCGTGCTTTCTATGGACGTAAAGAGGGTGGAGAACGTATTCACCGTCTTTGCCAAAGGCGGCAGGGAGAATACCGGGATCGACGCGCTCGAATGGGCATACCGCGGACAGGAAAGCGGAGCCGGAGAGATAGTGCTCAACTCGATAGACACCGACGGAGTAAAAAAAGGCTTCGACCTTGAAATGCTCGACGCGCTCGCAAAGCGAGTCAGCGTCCCGATAATCGCTTCGGGAGGCGCGGGCTGTGCAGAGGATTTTCTGACGCTCTTTAAAAGTGTACC
>JAGDAM010000362.1 GCA_017959485.1 Clostridia bacterium | reverse complement strand
GCGGTAAGCAGCGCTTCTCTCTCGGCGCGCAGACGCGCGACGTCAAGACGGACGTCTTCGACCGTCTCTCCGCTTTTCTTCAGCGCGACCGCCATAAGGCGCGGCCCCGTCATCGCGAGAAGACGGTCCACCTCGCGCAGACCGGGGATCTTCTCTTCCGCCTCGGCGCGGCGCGCCTCGGCTTCGCTTTCCGCCCGTCTGCGCAGGTCGTCGTAACCCGCGTAGACCTCGGCGGCGATCTTTTTGTTAAACGCCATGTTTTCTCACACTTGCGGCAGTCCGTCGCCGGTCCGAATGCGCGAACCGTCGACGTATTGCTTTACGTATTTCTTTTTCCGGTCACCGGTCTGCCGAAATTTCTCGGGCTGTCCTGTCCGGGAGCCGACGCGACGGCAGGAGTGTCGGCCGGGCCGTAGCTCCGCTGGAGCGCCGCCTTGAAGAAGTCCTCCGAGTCGAAACTCTTCTCTCCCCCGGATTTTTTCATCTCTTTCTTTGACTTCTTGAGGAACGCGTCGACCTCTTCGACCGAACGCAGTCCGACGTCGAACCATTTGCGCAGAATAGCGTTCGCGTATCCGAGCGACGGCTCGCCTATCGTGTCTATCGTGATATTGTACGCGCGTCTTATGACGTCTATACCGTACTCGAATTCCCCGGACCACCGCTCGAGCGTCTGACGCTCCTTGTCGGACAGAGCGCGCGAACGGGAGATGCCGAAAAGAGTCCTGACCTGCTGCTCAAGCGAGCCGGTCTTCTCCTCGAGGCGCAGCCGGTCTTCGAGGTCCTCGACGGTAACGACTCCTTCGTCGAAGAGTTCCGCGACTTTCTTCATAACGGCTCCCACCGAACGTCGCCCGTTGCCTGCGCAATGGGCGCAGACGAGCAGCATATACTCCGGCTCGAGTCCGAAATAATCTATCGCCGAGACCAGCCGCATGCTTTCCGACTGTCCGAAAAAGACTCCGAGAATCCTCGACGCCTCGTCGAGCATCTTTCCGAGAGCGGCGTTGTCACGCATGATGCGCGTAACGTCGTCCGCGGTATAGTTCGGAAGTCCCGCGACCGCGTCTCTCACCTTTGCGGACGACGGACGGCGCGGCGACTGCTCGCCCTCTCCGATCACACCGGCTCCCCGCCAGAAGGCGAGAGCGGTATCCACCGCGGAAGCCGAGTCGGCCCCGTCGCAGAGCCCGGCAAGCTCCTCCATGCCGGCGGCCGGGTTGGAAAGGAGATTGAGCAGGATTATTATATCCTTTTTCGACGCCGATCTGAGCTTGCCCAGCACGGCGGACGGAACGGTGAAAACGCTGTTTCCGTAATTAACCGTAATCGCGGGAGAACTCCCGCCGTTTTCGTTATTGTCAACCATTGTCAGATTTTTATGAATAATCAGTCTTCCGCCGAAGCGTTGAGGGAGAGCGGCGCGATATTTCCCGCCGCGAATCCAAAGACGCCCGCCGCCGCGACCATGGCGCCGTTGTCGGTGCAGTATTTTCTGTCAGGAATAATCGTTTGGATGCCGTTTTCGGCGCACACGCGCGCCACGGCGGCTCTCAGATGAGTATTGGCGGCGACTCCGCCGGACATCACGAGGGTGCGGCATCCGCTCTGTGCGGCCGCGTCGGGAATCTTCGAGGCGATTCCCTCGGCTATCGCGTTCGTGAATTCCGAGGCGAAGAGTTCGACGTCTGGCTCCTCCCCCGCCATCCTCATCCGGTTAATTGCGTTCAGCGCGGCGCTCTTGAGACCGGAGAAGGAGAATTCGATCCCGTCCCCCGGCAGCGCGGGAGAAGGTATTTTTACGTAGGGACGGCGCGGGTCGCGTCTTGCGTCTCCCGCCGAGGCGGCGGCGTCCATCGCGGCTCCCGCCGGATAAGGCATTCCGAGGACCCGTCCGACCTTGTCGAAGGCCTCTCCGGCCGCGTCGTCGCGCGTTCCGCCGATCCATCTGATTTCCGAGTAGCTGTCCGCCACTCCGAGCGAGGTATGCCCGCCCGAAACGACAAGGCAGAGGAAGGGCGGCTCGGGAGCGGGATGTTCGATAAAGGCGGCGCAGACGTGAGCGTGAATGTGATTCACGGGCACCAGCGGCAGCGAGGCCGAGTAGGCGAACGCCTTGGCGAAATTGACTCCGACGAGCAGCGCGCCTATAAGCCCGGGATGAGTGGTTACGGCGACCGCGTCCAGGTCCGCCTGAGTCAGTCCCGCGTCGGAGAGCGCCTCTCCGACGATTCCGCTGATCGCCTCGATATGAGCCCGTCCGGCGATTTCGGGTACCACGCCTCCGTAGAGCCGGTGAACGCTCACCTGCGAGGCGACCGCGTTCGAGAGGAGCTTCATTCTCTGCCCGCGCGGGTCGGATCTCACGACCGCCGCTGCGGTCTCGTCGCAGGACGACTCGATTCCGAGCACGGTCAGTTCATTGTTGTCTTTCATTAAAAACTCCGCGTCATAACTATCGCGTCCTCGACGGGAGCGCTGTAATATCGCGGCATTCTGCCGCATTCGTCAAATCCGAGTTTGCGGTAAAGCGATCTCGCGGGCGCGTTGGACTCTCTTACCTCGAGAAAAAAGGTGCGTACGCCGGCTTCCAGCGCGTCGGAGATCAGCCGGGCAAGCATCGCCTCCGCGATGCCCCTGCGGCGAAAAGACGGATGAACGGCGACGTTGACGATATCCGCCTCGTCGAGCACGCAGTCGGCGCCGCAGTAGCCGGCGAGCTTTCCGTCCGAGTCGCGAACGCATGCCAGCGCCAGTGTGTGTCCCGAGGAGCAGAGATATCCGAGCGATTCCCCGCTCCAGGGATCGCTGAAGCAGAGGCGCTCCGTCTCCGCCGCCTGCGCGATATGTTCCGGCGCGAATCCCGTCAGCGAAAAACCTTCGGGACAGCCAGACTCAGTCATGGACTTCGTAGCTGAACGCCGGCACGATATCCGAAAATAGATCGGTCGCCTCGGCGTATTTCCCGGTGAATCTGTCGTAGATAAAAGATCCTTCCTCGGTCACTATCAGCCAGAGCTGATAGTACAGAGCGGGATAGCCGTCAGAGGAGAAAAGCAGCTTGTAGGTATCGTGATCGTAAACGTCCGGCTGGACTTCGGGTCCCGAAACAAACCTTTCGGCGACGGCCTTTGCCTGTTCGGGGTCTCCGATCTCGGCGAAAGTGAAGTTAAGATCGGTATTGTAGCAGACGGTGACCGACTTCGCGCCGAAGCCGGCGAAATCGGGAAGCGCGTCGACACCGGTCGAGCAGATAAGCTCGCCGAGCTCTGAATAGAGCCACTCCTCCGCGGGCAGTCCCTCGACCTCGTAATAGTCTACGGTGACCTTGTTCTGCTCAAAGGTCGCGAAAACGTCCGTCCCGACTCCTTTCGGAACGAAATTCGCCGGCACGTATTCGTATCTGATTCCGCTTTTCGTGTCATAAATTTTCGCGGTTTTGACGTCGATCTTAAGCTTCCTTCCGCAGGAAGCGAAAGAAAGCGCAACCGCAAGCAGCGAAAGACACACGCATATCAATCTAACAGTTTTTTTCATACGTTTCAGTAACCGAATTTTCCGCTCAGCGAGTCGTCGTCCGAGATCCATTCGGAGACCCGGATCACACGGAAGCGCTCAGGGTCGTCTCTTACTATGACGAGCTCGATGCCGGCGTTGATGATAAGCTTCTTGCACATCATGCAGCTGTTCGTTCCCGGCATGACTTCATTTCCGTCGGGGGACGTGCAGCAGAGATAGAGGGCGGCGCCGATCATACGGTCCCGTTCTGCGGCGACGATGGCGTTGGCCTCGGCGTGAACCGAGCGGCAGAGTTCATATCTCTCGCCGCGCGGGATCCCGAGATGCTCGCGGTAGCAGAAGCCGAGATCGGAACAGTTGGCCCTGCCTCGCGGAGAGCCGTTGTAGCCGGTTGAAACTATCGTGTCGTCCTTGACTATTATTGCGCCGAAGCGGCGGCGCAGGCAGGTGCTTCTCTCGGAGACGGTCTGCGCGATGTCAAGATAATAATTCTCTTTTGAGACTCTCATGGGCGGACGGTCCTCCGTGTCAGAGATTCTTCGCGAAATCTTTAATGAACGCCCTGAATTCGTAGCCTATCTCGGGATGCTTCGAGGCGTAAACCACGTTGGCCTGCATCAGTCCGAACTTGGAGCCGAGATCGTATCTCGTACCCTCGAACTCAAGGGCTGTGACTCCGTCTTTTCTGGCCTGTTCGGCGATGGCGTCGGTAAGCTGAATCTCGTTGCCGGCTCCCGGAGCGGTGTTCCTTAAAATACCGAAGATGTCGGGAGTCAGAAGCACGCGGCCGAGTATCGAAAGATTCGAGAAGGCGTCCTCGGGGCGCTGGGGCTTCTCGATCATATCGTCAACGTAGTATTCGCCCTCCGCTCCGTCAATCGGTTCCGCCTTGAGGGAGCAGTATTTCCGAAGCTGTTCTTCGGGAACGCGTTTTACGCCGCAGACGGTGCGGCCGTACTTTTGGTAGGTGTCGATGAGCTGAGCCGTGGCGGGCTTCCCCTCCGAGAAGATTACGTCGTCTCCGTAAAGCACCGAGAAGGGCTCGTTCCCCACGAAGCTTTCCGCGCAGAGAATGGCGTGGCCGAGCCCGCGGGTCTCCTTCTGGCGCAGGAAGAACACCCTGACGCCTCCCGGAGCCGCTCCGGCCCTCATAACTTCAATCTGCTCGGGTTTGTTTTCGCGGACGAAAGCCGCCTCGTATTCGGGAGAAAAAT
>JAGDAM010000361.1 GCA_017959485.1 Clostridia bacterium | reverse complement strand
TAGTTGACTCACCTCGCGACGTCCAGGAGGCGCGACAGGTCTATCAGCTTCTCGCGCTGCCAGAAGGTGTCGCCGATAAACGACGAGACTCCGGCGAAGAAGGATCCGTCGGCGAGCGATTCCCAGGAAAACTCCGGGAAGGACGCCAGCGTCCGGTTTTCCTTTTCGGAAACGGTCGGACGCGAGGGCTGGAAGAGATTCAGAACCGCGAGAGAGAAGAGAATCACCGCCGGGATTATCAGGCAGACAAGCTCGACCGCCCGCCGCCTTTTGCCCCCGGAATCCTGAAAGTCCCCGGAGGGCGTATTCTTTTTATTCTTTTTCACGCTTCCCTCCGGGACTTTTTTCGGCGTTACCGCAGGTTCGGTTTGCGCGGTATTGCCGGGGGTTTTTCTCCGTCAGTTGACTCCTATCAGCGGATAAAGGAAGTTCTTTACCCAGTTCGACTGGTTTTTCAAAAGGTCCGCGACGAAGATGACGTCGGTGAATTGCTGATCCTTAAAAGCGACCTGAAGGGTCTGGGTCTTGGCAAAACTCTTGAAATACTCTCTCGGGTCAATTACCGTTATGTTGCCGTAGTGCATGGTCAGATAGGGAGCGAAGGCGTCTCCGAAGGAATCCTTGATGACAAGGACGTTTTTGTCCTGAGGATTGTCGTGAACGTTGATCTGAATGAGCGGACGGTCTCCGGACAGGAACGCCATGTAGGACTTGTGGCTCTCCCAGATGACCTTCGAGTAGGTCGTCGGGGCGATTTTGTCGGCCGGCGCGTAGGTGACCCTCGTCGAGACGGTCTTCACGGGGACGTATACGTCGAGAACGTCGTATATGTTCTTGTTGAATTTGTTGGCGAGATATCCCTTGAAGTTTTCGGTCAGCGTCTTCTTGGTGAAGGCCGAGAGCGGATAGGGAGTTTCTCCTATCGACTTCATAAATCCGGAATAGCCGTAGTAGGCCCCGAGTCCCGACCAGTGGTTGTCGGATTTGAAGAACAGATGCTCGTCTGCGTGAGCCGCAAGCTCGGGATAGATCTGTACGAAGTTGACCGCGGTCTGATCGAGGTTCGCCGCCATGACGGCAATCTCTTCGCCCTGGTTTCTTCCCGCCTTTTTAACTTTGGCGGGATCGAGAAGCATGGAACTCTCGGGAACTATCATAATCGAGATCCGCGAATCGGGGAAGAGACGTTTAAACTGGGTGACCAGTCCTCCGTATGACTGCGCCCAGGCCTTGAGCGTGCTGTCACCGTGACTGACCGTAGGATAGATCGCGTTCTGATAGACGAAATAGGTGGTGTTGGAGGCGATGACTTCGACGTCGTCGGGCTGCTGCTGGGACGATCCGGAGTCCGCCTTGACGGTAATCTCACATGAGGCGACAAGGCCGGCGCAGGACGCGGTGACTGTCGCGCGTCCCGCTTTTTTGGCGTAGACGCTCGCGCTTCCCGAGCCGTCTGAAGTAAGCGAGAGCACGTTCGTGTCGGATACCGTCCATACGATTGCAGGAGGAATGCCCTCGCCGGAGGTGGTGAGAGACGCCGAGATCAGTCCCGAGCCGCCCTCCACTATTTCCATCGAACCGATCGACAGCTTTATCGCGCGGACCTCAAAGGGTTCGGGAGTCGTGACCTCGGGCAGAGTCGTCTGCTCGCCGGTAAGTTCTCCCGTGACCTCGCCGGTTCCGGTTCCTGTGTCGTCGGGAGGAGTCGAGGTGATCTCCGTCTGGTCGCTCGTGATGATCTCCGGATCGGAAGTCGTGATATCGGGTTCGGAGGTATCGTCGTCCCACGTTACGACCGGGATATAGGCGGTCTCCTCGTCTTCGGTCGTTTCCTCGGGATCGCGTCCGTCGTCGATTATCCATTCGACTCCGTCCACGACGTAACTGACGCCGCGAAGACGGTCGAATACTCTGGATACGCCTACCAGCCGCTCGCGCTGCCAGAAGGTGTCGGAGACGAAGGCGGAAAGATCCGAGAAGTAGCTCCCGTCGAAGAGGGCGGAGAAGGAGAATTCCGGCATCTTTTTGAGAGCTCTGTTTTCCGCTTCGGACACCGTCGGGCGTTCGGGCTGAAAGAGGTTGCAGGCCGCCAGAAGGAAAAAGACTGCGGCCGCCGCGACAATGCAGCAGAGGTTTATCGCGTATCCCGGCTTCGACGCCTTTCTCCTCGGAGCGTTCCGTCTGTCGGGAGCGCCGCCGGATTTGTTGTTGTTTCCGTTATTGTTGTCCATCCGATAGTCCCCCCGTCAGAATCTGAAGTACATGAACGGGCTGTAGGTCTGACCCACCATCCGAACGGTGGCGAGCAGGAACATTCCGAGAGCGCATACCGTTTTGATAATCCGGTCTCCGGCGGCTCCGATTCCGAGAGCCGTGCGGATTTTTTTGTAGATCGCGGGAATTGTCGGGACCGACAGTACCGCTCCCGCCAGGAGAAGCCAGACGTTGTTCGCTATCACGGCGTTGACGTCGTGACCGGTGAAACCCTCCGCTCCGATCCCGAAAAGCATGCCGAGATTGGCGAAGGTGTTCTTTTCAAAGTAGAAGAGCGCCATTCCGAAGAAGGTCGCGATTATCAGCAGACCGTGCGAGAAAACGCTTTCCGCCGGGCCTTTCAGCTTCTTTTTGAATTTGTCGAGCCAGAGCATATCGACGGTCAGCAGGATATAGTAGTATATTCCCCAGAGGACGAAGTTCCAGCTCGCTCCGTGCCACAGACCGGTGGCAGCCCAGACGACGAAGAGGGAAAGCACGGTCGGAAGGTATCTCGCCGCGTTTCTCTTTTTCTTTTTCATCAGGGACTTCGAGAGCTTCTTGAGAGGGCTCGAGTTGAGCACCGGATAGAAAAGATAGTCCTTGAACCAGGTGCCGAGCGAGATGTGCCAGCGCCTCCAGTATTCCGAAACGCTTTTGCTGGCGAAGGGATAGTTGAAGTTCTCGGGGAAATCGAATCCGAATATCTTTCCGAGTCCGATAGCCATGTCGCTGTATCCCGAGAAATCGAAATAAAGCTGCAGCGAATAGAAGACGACTCCCGCCCAGCCGGCGAGCACGAGCTTCGGATCCTCTCCGATCAAAAGTCTTACGACCTTGTCGCAGCTGTCGGCGATCAGAACCTTTTTCGCGAGTCCGAGCGAAAAGCGGAAGATACCGTCGTTGATGGGGTTGAGCGAGTGGTCCCGGGTCTGCAGCTGAAGCTCGATATCCTGATATCTGACGATCGGGCCGGCGATCAGCTGCGGGAAGAAGGATACGTAGAGCAGAAGATTTACGAAGGATTTCTGCGGTTTCGTCACCCCGCGGTAGGTGTCGATAACGTAGGACATCGCCTGGAAGGTGAAAAAGCTGATGCCGATGGGCATCGTCAGGTTGATGAAGGGTATTTCGACCGAGAAGACGGCGTTTAAATTTGAAATAAAGAAATTCGTGTATTTGAAAAGCCCGAGCACGCCGAGGTCGATTGCGACCGCGGCGGCGAGCAGAAGCTTTTTCTTTTTATCGGGGGGAGCGTCCTCCGGCGCCGCGCACAGCTTTCCGAAGAAAAAGTTCACGGCGACGAGTCCGATCATCAGAAGTACGTATACCGGCTCCCCGAAGGCGTAGAAAAAGAGGGAGAAGACGGTCAGGATTATATTCTGTACCTTTACGTTTCTTCCGAATATGAAATACACCGCGGCGAGAACCGCGAGAAACACGTAAATGAAAAATAAAGTGGAAAACAGCATGTCCGGGGACTCCTGCCCGTTTTATTTTGTCGCGCGCGCGGATATTATGTCGATCATTTCTCCGACGTTTTTCATTCCGACGACTTCTTTCATAAGAAATCTGAATCCGAAAGCGTCTTCGATCTCGCCTATGAGCGTAATGTGAGACAGAGAATCCCAGCCGTCGACGTCGGCCGCGGTTGTTTCGGGAGTGAGCGATACCTCGTCGTCAAGGACGAAGGAAAAGATTTCGTTCAGTTTTTCGATAATTTCTGCGTGTGTATAAGACTTTGCCATTGTCGTTTTCCTTTCAGGAGAGAGTGCCGTTCAGCAGGCGGACGTGCTGTCCGCGCGTGAGATGAATGTGGGAAGCGGGACAAAGGAAGCGGTGTCCGCCTCGAATCTGCCGTTTCCGGTCGGGCGGAAGCCCATCTTTTCATAGATGTGTTCCACCATTGAGTTCTTTGGGGTTTTGAGGTATTCTCCGATGACTTTTTTATATCCTTTTTCGCGGGCCGCGGCGACTACGCTGTTGATTATGAACTCCTCCATAGTGCGCTTGAGTACGCGGCAGCTCATGATCCAGGTGTCGATAAAAAGGACGTCGGGGGCGGTTTTTCGCATAATGACCGCGCTGATGAGTCCGCTGTCGCCGAAGGAGTCGGAGAGGGTGAAATAAAGAGTCAGGCAGTCGGGGTCGGATGCCGCGCGGGCGATTTCCGCCTCGGTGTAGCGTACCGTGCGCAGATTGAACTGGTTAGAGCGCTGCGACAGCTGAGCGATGCGCGGGAACCAGAACGGAGCGAATGGGGCGCAGACGGCGCGCATCCCGAGACTGCGCAGATAGTCGTCGAATGACGCGGCCGACTCGGCAAGCGCGGCGCGGCCCGCCTCGGCCCGGTACATCTCGGTGCGTCCGGCGTCCTCGGCGGAACGCGAGACGGTTTCGAAGAGTCCTTCGCCGCGAAGAAAATCTACGTACTCAGCCGGATCCTCGGGCAGCTCTGGCACGGTGACTCCGGGCAGGAGCCGGCGCACCGATTCGCGCTCAAACGGGTTGTCGTCGATAAAGACCATGCTGTCGAAACCGATGTTGAGCACCTTCTGAATACGGCGGATATTTTCCGGCTTCGGTTCCCAGTTGGCGACGAACATCGCGAAATCGTCGAGCTGGAGCACCATGTCCGGATGATTGATAAACGGATCTTTGGCCTTGTCCTCGTCGTTTTTCGAGCAGACGCAGAGGATGACTCCGCGGCGGCGCAGTTCGCGCAGCCAGACCTGGAAGGCCGAGAAGGCGTGTCCGGTGCCGAGGTCGCCGATCTGGATTCCTTCGGTTCCGTCGTCTCCGACGACCCCGCCCCAGAGGGTGTTGTCAAGGTCGAGGATAACGCATTTCGTCGTCTTCCCGCGGAGCGCGAAGATGACGTCGCAGACGGCGGACGCGATCTTGACGACTCCGTCGTTCGAAAAGGGAAGCTTGGCCGCGGCGTACATCCTGCTTGAAAAGAACCCGGCTCCCATAGCCGACGCCGCGGGCTGGAAGTCGACGGTGTATACCGAACCTGCTTTCTCGGCTTCCTCGCCTATCATCAGATTCAGCCGGCGGAGCTGTGTTATGAAAGAGCATTTCGTGCGGGAGGCGAAACTGCCCGTGATCCCGTCGTCGTATTCGGTGAAGAGCGCCTGTATTACGGCTCCGGTCTTTCCCGCGAGATCCGACCACCTCGCCTTTATCCACGCGAATTCCTTTTCGGCAAAGGAGGCGCGGTCGGAAACCGGTACCGACACGAATCTTTCGTACAGCTTTTCGGTGCAGGTCATTATGAATACCCGGGTCGGGGCGAAGGCATAAAGCTCGCTCGACGGATCCGCCGTCTGCGCGAGTATCTGATCGTAGTCGGCGTCGAAAACGCGCAGATCGAGTCCGCGCGAGATTGCCGTCCCGCGTATTGCCCGGGAGATATGCTGAGTCGCGCAGTCGCCAATGACGGCGAGCTTATCGGTCGGGAGTCCGTCGGGCTCCGAGGCCGCAAGCCGGGAGAGGCGCGCAAGTGATAACTGTTCCATGCTTTCGTATTTACTCGTTATAATTCAGAATAGCGGTGTTTCCGCCGGTGCAGATATAGAGCACGTCCTCCGCTCCGCATTCGGCTTCAAGGAATTTCGTCATACCGTAAAAGGCGTTGATATTGTAGGTCGGGTCGAGCGCGATCCCGTCGTTTTTCAGCACTTCGCCGCGCAGCGAAAGAAGCTCCGGGTCGGGCCGGCCGTAATCGTTCTTTCCGCAGTCCCGTACGTCGGGGGCGGGGGAGAAGGATGGCATTCCGGGGAGCATTGACGCAGCTTCCGCGGTTAGCGAGCGCACTCCCGCCTGAGCCCGCCTCGGATTTGTTCCGACGGCGAAGGCGGTGACGGGGGGCGCCTCGACGCCCATGCCCGAGAGCAGTTCGAGGCCGGTAAGCACGCCCGACGTTGAAGTCCCGCTGGAAATCGGCATAAAAACGCGGGATGGCTTTACCGAATAGCCGTCCATTGCCATCAGCGCCTCGGTGACGACCGACGCGTAGGCACGGATTGCGTACGGGGTGTGTCCGGCGTTAGGCACCGTGAAGACCTTTTTGCCCGATTCGTTCAGTTCGCGTTCGTACTCGCCGAGCTTGATGAGGGCGGCAAAACTTCCTCCGAAGCGCAATTCGGCTCCGAGAGACAGGGCGAGCGCCACGTTGCATTCGGGATTTGAGGCAAGAAACTCCGGCCCGGGGTCGTCGGCGGTTACGAGAATGCGACACTCGAGTCCGAGCAGCGACGCGACGGCGGCGCTGACGCGTATATGGTTGGAATAGAGACTTCCGCAGGTGAGCAGGACGTCGGGCTTCGCCTTCAGGATTTCGGGAATCAGATATTCGTAAAATCTGACCTTGTTTCCGCCGAACTGAAAGTCGGACGGGTCGTCGGTCCAGAGCCAGACGGTGTGTCCTCCAGGGCATTCGCGCAGGCGCGCGAGTCCGGGCCGTTTTTTCAGTAAGGGATATTTTTCGCTGCCTGGAAAAAGCTCCGCGGGAGTGTAATAACTGTTGATCTGCATTTTTTCAGCGGTTCGAGGGGGAACCCGGGGCGTAAGTGAGCTTCAGCGCGGCTCTGTCGATCTTGCCGTTGCGGTTGTGAGGCAGTTCGGGCAGTTCGCGGAAGACGTGCGGAATCATATATTTCGGAAGGACCCGCGACAGGTCCGACCTCAGCTGCTTCTGCCGGTCGGGACCGGCGTCGCAGGAGAATACGAGTATTATTTTTTCGGAGGAGGGATTGTATACGCAGCAGCACTCCCTGACGTATGGCATGGCAACCGCCGCCGCCTCGATTTCGCCGAGTTCGATCCGGTGGCCCATGTGTTTTATCTGGCTGTCCTTTCTCGATACGCAGACGAGCGTTCCGTCGGGATTGCGCCGTCCGAAGTCGCCCGAGAAATAGACTCTTCCGGAAAAGCCGCCTATCTCGCAGTCGCGGAAGACAGAGGCGGTTTTTTCGGGATCTCGCCAGTATCCGTTCGCGAGCCAGGGCCCCGCGACGGCTATCTCGCCCTCGTCGGCGTCGGTTCCGTCCGGACCCGCGAGAAAGACTCGTATACCGTTAAACGGGCGTCCCACCGGAAGAATCGCGTCGTCGGGAAGGCCTCTCGGCACCCGGTAGAAGCAGGAGTTTCCGGCAACCTCGGTCGATCCGTAAAGATTGACGAATTCCGCGCCGGGCAGCGCGTTCATCCAGACGTTGAGATACTTGACCGGCATCTGTTCGCCCACGAAGAGGATATTTGCGAGAGTTTCGGGGAGCGCCGCCGAAAAGACGTTGAATCTCGCGGCAATCGAAAGCGCCGAGGGCACCCAGACGACGGAGGTTACTTTGTATTTGTTGAGTATCGAGACCAGGTTCACCGGGAAGGAAAACTCTTTTTGCGGGATAATTACGCAGGCGGCGCCGAGCGCGACCGTCGCGAAAAGATCTTTCGTAGAGGCGTCAAAGAAGAACGGAATCTGATTGCCGAAGACTTCGTTCGGCGAAAAGCCGAATTCCCCGATAAATTCCGCGATGAACGAGGTCATCGCACGCGAGGATTTTACGACAAGCTTCGGTGTTCCGGTGGAACCCGAGGTGAAGATTCCGAACAGCGGTTCGTCTCCCGAGGCCGGAGAGGGAAGGTAATTCCCGGCGGCGGGGAGCGAAGAGGGATCGATAACGGGAAGTCCGTGAGCTGAGGCACCCGGCAGTGAAGAGACTATCAGCTCCGGGTCTGCGACTCCGATCATCATTTTCATCCGTTCGGGCGGCAGTTCGCCGTCGATCGGTACGTACCAGCGTCCGGCGGCGATGCAGCCCAGAATCGCGGCGACGCAGGAGGCGTCCCGTCCGACGGTAACCGCGACGGGAAGGTCCCGCCGTCTGCCGGCCGACGCCAGCGCGGCCGCGACAGACATCGCGGCGTCGCGCGTTTCGCTCCAGCTGAAGGACCTGCCTTCCGGTTCGATGAAGGCGGGTTTGTCCGGGAAGGTTCGCGCGTTGTATTCGAGCGCGGAAACAATATCAAAAGAGTTCATATCACCGTATCAAGTTAAGGTCTGGGAGGATATACGAAGTTCGACGCGTCGTATCCCAGGCCGTACGCGCCCATCAGAATGACGGCGGCGAGGAGCGCGACTTCGCAGGCGACGCGCAGTACCGGCCGCTCACGGAGCGCGAGCCGGACGGCGCGGCAGTCGTCGTGTTTTTCTTCGATCATCGAGACCGCGAAAAGCGCGGCGGTTCCGATTATCGCGGGAAGAAGTTCAAGCGTCAGCCGGCCGAGTCCGCCGCGCGACGCGACGTAATCCGCAAAACCGCCGAATCCGGGCGAGAAAAACATCCGGAAATATCCGCTCATCGCGGCTCCGACCGAAGGCGCCTTGGAGACGACTCGGGTCAGTGTGATTACGATAAAGGTTCTTGCCGCCCGGAAGATTCTCCAGACGCGCAGCTTGTCCATTCCGAGTTTCGGACGGATTTTTACGAAAAGCGGTTCGAGGAAGGTCGAGATCATTATGACCGTTCCGTTGAATACGCCGAAAAGTATCTCGCCCCAGTTGGCGCCGTGCCAGACGCCGACGAGCGTGAAGAGAAAGAGGGAAAGCAGACCTACCGGAAGCGTCTTTGCGACGAACTTGCCGAATTTGTTTTTCAGGAATTTGGAGAAACGCGCGAAGCGCTTCGAGAGGGCCATCGGATAGAAGACGTAATCCTTCAGCCAGTCGGAGAGGGTTATGTGCCACCTGTTCCAGTAGTCGGTCAGGTCGGTCGCGAAATAGGGCCGTTTGAAGTTCTCCGCGAGCGGGATTCCGTAACATTCCGAAATACCGCGCACGATATCGATGCTCCCCGAGAAGGAGGTGTAGAGCTCGATTCCCCACAGTATCATCGAAAACCAGATTTCCGCGCCGCCCATCTGCTGCCAGGAGGTTCCGATCCGCGCGACGAAGGGCGCGACGGTTCCCGAAATCACCAGTTGCTTGAATATGCCCCAGAGGCAGAGGCGAAGTCCGTCCGAGAAGGTCTCCCATTCAAACTTGCGCTCCCTGCGCAGTTCGGGAGCGATTTTGTCGTAGCGGGGTATCGGTCCGTTCGTAACGTGCGGGAAATAGGTGACGAAAAGAAGAAAATACACAAAATTGCGTTCGGGCGGATATTTTCCCCGGTCTACGTCGACGGTGTATCCGACCGCCGCGAAGGTGTAGAAGGACAGGCCGAGCGGCACGATCAGCGAAAGGGGAGTGAATTCTTTCCCGAACAGCGAAAAAGCGTTTTCGAGAATAAAGTTGAGATAGAGCAGAACGGCGAGAGTCCCGAGGTTGAGCACGAGCGGGATCGCCGTGAAAAGCCGCTTTCTTGCCGTTGCGGACCGGCGGAGTTTTTCAAACTCGTCTTCCGGCAGCGTTTTTTTCAGTTCCTTCGATTTCGAAAAGAAATCCTCTCTCGCGCGTCCCGCGCCGAGAGCGCAGAAAAAGGTGACGACCGCCGCCGACGCGATAAAGACCGCGTTCAGCGGCCCGGAGAAAAGATAAAACGCCACGCTCGACACCGCCAGCCAGGCGGGACGGAATCTCGCCGGCAGGAGATAGTACACGAGGAGCGACGCCGCGAAAAAGGCGGCGAATCCGATCGAAATGAAGGTCATGTTTTTAAACTGTTCTTGTTCGTATTATTCGCACTGCAGCTTCTCGACGAGAGCGGCGATAGCGGCGGCCGAATTGAAGTTTTCGGGGATGAGATCAACGACGGTTATCGTGATGTCAAAGGTGTCGTTCAGTTCGCCGACGAGCGAAACGATGTCGAAAGAGTCGAGAAGTCCGTCGTCGATGAGAGAAGTCTCGTTTTCGTAGTCGATATCGGGGTTGATATCGTTCAGAATTGCAATGATCTGTTCTAACACAGCGTCCTCCGTTTTCCGCAAAAAGCGGATAAAATGCGTTTTCTATGATTGAATATGATTTTTTTATTGGTGTCTGGAATAAGCACGCGCGGAATAACGTATAACCCGTTTATTTTCCGACGCAGAACACCGAAAAGATTCTTTCGATGACGTCGGCGCTGACGGCGCCGTGCCCGCGCCCGTCGAGTTCGGACAGAGCGGAGGCGGCGTCTTCGAGCAAGACCGACAGCAGATCGGGAGTCGCGCCGTCCCGCTGAGCGGCGGCGCATTCTTCGATCGCAGACCTGGCGCGGGCTACCGCATCGTACTGCCGCGCGGTGGCTATTACCGGATCCGACGACAGATCGAGCGAGCCGTCGTTGTAGAGCCCGGATATCAGCGCGGCTAACCGGTCGATACCTTCGCCGGTCTTTGCGGAAACCCGAACGCAGTACGGAAAGCGCGAGGCGAGTTCCGCGGCGCCTTCAGAAAGGTCTCCGGCGTCCGACTTGGTGAGAAGCGCGACCGTGATCCCGGGCGACGCGAGAAGTTTTTCGGCAAAACGCGTTTCCTCTTCGTCAGGGACGGCCGCCGATTCGATCAGGAAAAATCGCAGCTCGGCGCGCAGGGCGCGTTCAACGGCGCGTCCGATGCCGATCTTTTCGACCGCGTCGTCCGATTCGCGGATGCCGGCGGTGTCAGAGAGCAGAAGCGTGACTCCGCCGAACGAGACGGTCGCGGTGATCACGTCGCGGGTGGTTCCCGCGATTTCGGTGACTATCGCGTCGTCAGAGCCGGTCAGAAGGTTGAAAAAGGAACTCTTTCCGACGTTCGTGCGGCCGCATATTACCGTTTCGATCCCCGACGCTACTGCGCGGCCCGTCCTGTAGGAAGCTTCAAGCCGGCACAGACGCCCGAGCAGTCCGGAGATTCCGGAGGCGAGTTCACCCTCGTCAAGCGAACCGAGATCCTCCTCGGGAAAATCTATTCTCGCGTACAGATCGGCGAGCAGGAAGGTTATTTCCTCGCGCAGCGCTCCGCATTCCGCGGTGAGCGTCCCTCCGAAACCTGCGCGCGAGAGTTTCAACTGGGCGTCCGTCCCCGCGTCGAGCATCAGACCGAGCGACTCGGCTTCGGGAAGCGAGATTTTTCCCGCCGCGAAGGCGCGCCGGGTGAATTCGCCCGGTTCCGCCTGTCTCGCGCCGGCGGCGAGCGCGGCTCCGAGCACGTCGCGGGTGACGAGCACTCCGCCGTGGCAGCAGATTTCGACGGTGTCCTCTCCGGTGAAGGATCGCGGACCGTCGTAATAGACGCAGATCCCGGTGTCCGCCTTCTCTCCGGCGCGCGTCGAGCCCTCGGGATACCTGACGGTACCGAAGACCGCGTGCCGCGGACTGTCGACCGGAGATATCCTTCCGGCGGGGAAGAATATCTTCCCGCAGATTCCCGACGCTTCGGGACCGGAGATTCTGATCAGCGCGACTCCGCCCTTTCCTTTGGGAGTCGAAACGGCCGCAACGGTATCGAGAAGTCCGCCGGTCATTTCTTCCGGTGCCGTCCGCTCACGTGAAGCAGAGGCAAAGCGCCCTTCAGGTTGACGATCTTCGTCGTTCCGCCGCCCTCCGCCTTTTCTCCGTCAAGCGACCAGGCGGTGCCCTCGGGAAGGGTTATTTCAAGTTCCTTCGCCCTGAAGAATTCGATCCTTTCCGAATCGAGCGTCGACGACATAACCGCGGCGACTATGCTGTTGAACTCGGCCACGTCGCGCGGGGCTTTCACAAGCACGACTTCAAAAAGACCGTCGTTGATCTTTACCATGTCGCTGCCGAGTTTAACTATGCCTCCCACCGAGAAGGTGTTGCAGATTCCGCCGAAAACGTAATCTCCCTCGCGCCTGACGCCGTCGGAAACGCAGACGGCGTGTATCGGAGCGATCTGGAAGAAATCCTTGACCCCCTGAAGCACGTACGCCATATGCCCGAGCAGGTTCTTAACCTGCTGCGGAGCGCTGTAGGACGACGACGTGAAGGCGCCGAACGAGGCGATATAGCTGAAGAAGAGCGAGTCGCCGAAACCGCCGACGTCCACCGGCATAACGACGCCCGCCTTGGCGGCTCGCGCAACGTCGCGGGCGGCGGCGACTGGTTCGAGTTCAAGCCCGAGACCTCCGGCAAAATCGTTGGTGCTTCCGGTCGGAATATAACCCACCGGAAGGCGGGAGCCCTCGGAGACGAGGCCTGCGATGACCTCGTTGAGCGTCCCGTCTCCTCCGACGCAGACGACGCAGCCGAATCCGGCGCGCGCGGCCGACGCGGCGAGCGATCTGGCGTGGTTCTTTTTTCTCGTCATGACGACGGTGGGAATTACTCCCCTGCGGGTAAGTTCGTCCGCAATTCCGAAAAGCGATTCTCTCGCGCGAAGCGTCCCCGAAACCGGGTTGACTATCAGAAGCGCTCTGATCACTGTTAATCCTCCGTTTGAAACTGTCGGACGGCGTCGGCGAATTCCTCTGCCGTCATAAGATATCCGAGCGCAGCGGCAAACGCGCCGGCGTTCATTCCGGGCGGAAGCCCGAACTTTGCCCCGAATCTGTCTCTCGCCTCCCGTGAGCCGGCGGAACCGGTCAGTCCGGCTTCCATCAGCATCCACGCTTTTATATTTCCTCCGGGGCGGAAGGAGGGTGAGGCGTAGGGCTCGAGCAGCTGTCTCAGCGCGGCGGGATCGATTCCCTCCACGCCGAGCAGCCCCTCCGCGGACGGGCTTTTCTTGCGTTTTTCGACGCCTCTTATCCTCGGAGCGTAGATGCGGACGATCCTGTCGGGAGGAATCATCCCCGACAAAGCCGAGCGGATGACGCCTCCGGCTCCGTCCGGATCGGTCAGAACGATCAGAGGCACCTTGACCGCCAGAGCGCGCAGAAGCGCTCTTTTTTCATCGTTTTTGAAGATCCCGAATCCGTCTGTCGTGATTATTCTGCCCTCCATTACTTCCTGGAGCGCGAGTTTGTCGTATTTTCCCTCCACGACGACGGGATAAGGTATTTTTAGCTTTTCCATTAGGAGTCAGTCGGCGGCTCTTATGATGTCTCCCGCCCGGACCGGGAAGGGAAGAGCCGTATAAAAACGCATTCCCGGATGCGGCGCCGAGGTCACCGGTGCGCCTTCGCCGTCGGTCATTCCGCCGACGGTGAAACTTTTTCCGGTCTGTCCGGGCGTCAGAAGTTCGGCGCGGTCGCCCGACGAAATCTTGTTCTTCTGTATGAAGAGGGCCGGTTCTCCCGCGGCGGCGCCGGCGAGCGCGGCGGCGAGATAGGCCTTGTCTCTGATATATCCAGGCGACGATACCGTGTTTGCGCAGACCGCCGGATCGTCGTAAAGGAATCCCGTGCAGTATTCGCGGTGCGATACCGATTCCAGTTCGCGCATAAGTTCGGGAGCGGGAAGATAATCCTCAGGTGCGCCGCAGGCTGAGACAAAGCGCCCGAGTTCGCGGACGGCTATCGCGTAGGCGTTGGTTACCACTGCGGCGT
>JAGDAM010000360.1 GCA_017959485.1 Clostridia bacterium | reverse complement strand
TCCGCTGTCAGACGGAAGCTCGACGACGCCGAGATTCGGAGAGAGCGTCGTGAAATGATACTCGGCTATCTTCGGTCTCGCGGCGGATATTCCGGCGAGTATCGAGGATTTTCCGACGCTCGGCAGGCCGATCAGTCCCACGTCGGCTATCATTTTCAGTTCAAGCAGCACACGTTTTTCTTCTCCGCGCGTGCCCGATGTGGCGAACATAGGGACCTGCCTTGTCGGCGTTGCAAAGTGCCGGTTGCCCCATCCGCCGCGTCCGCCGCGGCAGAGGATGAAATCTTCGCCGCCGTTCTCCGACATATCGTGAATGACAAGGCCCGATTCGGCCTCTTTTACCACCGTTCCGGGCGGAACGGGTATGACGAGATCGTCGGCGGAGGCGCCGTGGAATTTCTTTCCGCTGCCGTCGCCGCCGTTGCCGGCGATGAATTTTCTCTTGTACCTGAAGGCGAGCAGGGTGTTGGCGCCCGGGTCGACGCGAAGGACGATATTCCCTCCCCGTCCGCCGTCGCCGCCGTCGGGGCCGCCGTGGGAAACGTATTTTTCCCTGTGAAAGGCGACCGCCCCGTTGCCGCCGTTTCCGGCTTTTACGTAAATTTCAATTCTGTCGATAAACATAACTCAGTCGTTTTTGTCCCCGCGCTCGCGGATGATCAGATTTATCGGAGTTCCGTTGAATCCGAAGGCCTCGCGCAGGCAGTTCTCGATATATCTGCGGTAGGAAAAATGGAAAAGTTCCTCGCTGTTGCAGAAGATTACAAAGGTGGGCGGCGCCACCGAAACCTCGGTCATGTAATAGATCTTGAGCCGTTTTCCCTTGTCGGACGGCGGCTGGACGCGCTCGGTGGCGTCCGCGAGCATGTCGTTCAGCATTCCGGTCGATATGCGCAGTACCGACTGTCCGTAGACGAGATTGATCTGCTCGAAAAGCTTTGACACCCGCTTGCCGGTGAGCGCGGACACGTACATAATCGGCGCGTAGGGCATGAACGACAGGACCCTGCGGACCTCCGCGTCGAACTTTTTGACCGTTCCGTTGTCCTTGTCCCCGATCTTGTCCCACTTGTTTACGACTATGACCGCCGCCTTCCCGGCCTCGTGCGAGATCCCGGCGATCTTGGCGTCCTGCTCGGTGATTCCCTCGGACGCGTCGATCATTATCAGACAGACGTCCGCACGCTCGACGGCGGCGCGGGAGCGCAGCACCGAAAAGTGCTCGATCGAATCGTGTATTCTGGACGACCGGCGGATTCCGGCCGTATCCACGAAAACGTATCGGCCGAACTCGTTCTCGACCGGGGTATCTATCGCGTCGCGCGTGGTGCCCGGGATGTCCGAAACGATAAGCCGCTCTTCTCCGACTATCCGGTTTATGATTGACGATTTGCCGGCGTTCGGCTTGCCGATGACCGCGACCTTTATCGCTCCGGAGTCGCTGTCGTCCGCCTCGTCGCCGGGCGCGAGTTCGTACACCGCGTCGAGGATGTCGCCGGTTCCGGTGCCGTGCACCGCCGAGAGCGGGATCGGATCGTGATCGCATCCGAGCTCGTAGAATTCGTAGAATTCGCCCGGCAGATTCCCGACGCTGTCGCACTTGTTCACCACCGGTATTACCGGCTTTCCGCTTCTGCGGAGAATCGCTGCGACGTCAAGATCGTCGGAGGTGAGTCCGGTCCGGACGTCCGTCATAAAGAGGATGACGTCGGCGGTATCTATAGCGATCTGCGCCTGTTCGCGGATGCCCGAAAGGATGACGTCGGCGGGATCGGCGGAGATTCCTCCGGTATCGACGACGACGAAGGTTCTCCCCCTCCACTCGGTCTCTCCGTAGATACGGTCGCGTGTAACGCCGGGAACGTCCTCGACTATCGCGCGGCGCTCTCCTATGAGTTTGTTGAATAAAGTGCTCTTGCCGACGTTGGGCCGTCCGACTATTGCAACAACGGTTTTTGCCATTTTTTCTTAATCCTTAGGGAATAATCTTCATAAATCCGCCGACGTCGGACGTCTTGGCGGTATACTCCGCCCAGCCTCCGGTCTTTCCTTCCGACTGCAGAATGACGATCACCGAATCCTCGGTAAAACAGACGGGAGGATAGAAGGAATAGGCCAGGCGGGTTTTGTAGTTTGAAACGAGCTGCTGCAGATCGTTCTTCGAATCAAAGTCCTCGCTGGCTCCGGTCCGCGGAATCCTGCCGGAGGAGATCCGGTCGAGTATCGACGCGAAATCCGAGAAAACGTCCTTGGCCTTGACCTCCTTGCCGGTGCTCAGGTTTACCGTGTGGGCAAAGGCGAGACAGGTCTTTTCCTCCGAGTCGGAAGTCGTGTATTCCGCTTTCCACATTACCGAAATCATCGACTCCTTGAAGAGAGTCACGGTGCATTCGGTTATCCGGTAGTTGACGGTTATCCCGGCCAGCACCTTTTCCATATGGTCCTTGCAAAGCTCGTTGGTAGTGAAATCCACCTCGGTTATCTGTCCGAAGAGGGTGTTGATCTTCTCCTCAAGCGCCCTGTTGATCATACCGGACAGTTTCGGATAGATGAGCTCGGCTCGGCTCTTCCCCGCCCCGTCGAGGTTGATCGGGTTCTCCGCCATCTCCCAGGAGACGACGGTCACCGGCAGGGTGGTCTCCCCGGTCTCGGTCAGGGCGGTCTCGGACGGCGACGACGTCTGCTCCGGCTCGGTTACCCCCGCGGTCTCGGGTTCCCCGGTCACCGTCACCGGGACGGTCACTATAACCGTCTCGGCGGGCAGCGTCACGTAGATCGTCTGCGGAGCGTAGGTCCCGCCTCCCGGATAGAGAGTGTGAACCTCGCGCCCGGGTTCGCGTCCGGTGCAGCCGGACGCAGCGAGGGCGGTTAGAATAAGGAGAACGGATAATACAAGACAGGTTTTTTTCATAATTTTCAACAGATATCGGCTTTATTCGTTTATTCCGAGCAGCAGCCGCACGAAGGCGCCGCCGTCGCACCGGCTCATTCCGACGGGGACTCCGAGTCCTTCCGACAGTTCCCCGGGCGTCATTCCGTCAAGAAAGAGGTCCTTTTCCGCCCTCAGCGCGTTTGAAGGAAAGAGGAGCGCCTCTCCGAGATCGAGTCCCTTCGCCTGATTCAGTATGTCGCGCCCCGTGAGGAGACCGGACACCGTCACGCTTTCGCCGAAGAAGTCGTTTCTGATCCTGATCACGTTGACCGAAAGACCGGGGAAGGCGTCGCATACCGCGCGGCAGACTCTGCTTATCATTTCATACGAGGCGTATCCGGTAACCGCCGATATA
>JAGDAM010000037.1 GCA_017959485.1 Clostridia bacterium | reverse complement strand
GTTTCCGCTCTTTTTTCAGGCGACGGCGCTCACGGGCGGGAATGATTTCATCGTTTTCGGGATAGAGCAGATTCGCGGAAGTCGTCTTCTTCGATTTCCTGCGCCCGCTGAAGATGATATCGTACGCGGCGAGCGTGAGAATCGCGGCAAAGGCGGCTGCGGTTATTGAAATGCTCCAGTTCGATCTCGAAATATTGTATATGAAGACGAGGGCCGGAGTCGCGACCGACAGGATCACCGCCGGAATCAGTTTCGCCAGGTTCGTGCGCTTCGCGAGCGAGAGCGAATAGACCGAGCTGTATATGAAGGCGACCGCCACCAGAGCGCGGAGGGCGAGTTCGGACTCGCTGCCGGTGGTGTAGGCATATTCTATCCGGCTCTGATATGCGGCGTAAAATCCGACTTTTGTCAGATGGTCGAGAGCGCTGTTATATCCCGCGATCGCCGATTCGAACATCCTGACGAACGGGTCGGGGAGGAAAAACAGGATGAAGACGCCGAGCGTAATCAGCGTTCCGGCGGGTATTGCCGCGGCGCGCGGCTTCAGAATCTGCGTGAGCGAGACGAGCGCGGTGAAGAGCACCGAGCAGAGGAACAGCCGCCAGCCGGGCGAGAGCCCGTCCGCGCCTTCGCCGATCGCGAAAGCGTTGCAGAGGAGGAACGAGACGCCGAATGCGGCAAAAATGATGACCGCGATACGGCTGATATATCCCCGAACCGTCTTGCCTTTCGTGAAAGTCGCCCGGTCGGGAGGGCAGATCATCCGCTTCTCGGACTCGGGACGGACTTTCAGTCCCCTGACGTATTCGCGCCAGAGCCGGTCTTTTTCTTTTTTCGCGGCGCGTTCACGCCGCTTCTCGGCGGCAACCTGTTTTTTGTCCGGGTCGGTCGCGGCGGGCGCGTCGACCGGAGGAACGGTCTTCAGTACTTCGTCGGTCATACCGTTTCCTCCTCTTCTTCGATTTCTCCGTCATCGCCGGAGTCGTTCAGGTCGGCTTTTACAAGCCGCAGGCCGTTGTCCGCAAGCTGCGACGCGCAGAATTCGTAATATCTTTCGCGTTCTTCGGGGAAAGCGTATCTTTCGGTGGCGGTATAGACTATGACGTCGTTCACGTTCTCGGAAGATGACGACGTGAGTCCCGACATCGAGCAGAGTCCGGAGACCGTGGCGTCGTCGAGCGTCGGGAGCACGAAGATAAACTTCGCGTCCTCCGAATCCGAGACGAGCGCGGTCAGAGACGCCGGCGTGTGTTCGGCCGGCGACGCGGGAGCCGTCGCAAAGAGCCCGAAGATTTCGTCGAAGTCGTCGGTGCCGCGCCGCTCGTCTATCTCGGCGCCGAGATCAGCGCGGCTGTCGAACCAGACGAGGGTCACGGTCTTTCCGTCGCGCAGTTCGCGAAGGACGGCCGCGACGGCGAGTTCGACGACTCCGTCGGCGCAGTATTCGTTCATGTCGCGGTAGGCGTCGTCGCTGACAAGCCGTGAGACGTCGGGTGCGGGAGCTTCGCCCGAGGCGGAGACCGGGTGCTTAAGCCGGCCGGCGGCCCGCGCTTCCTCGTAGACCTCTTCGGGCGTCTTGAGCGGCGCCTCGGTCGGGAAGTGGGTCGACAGGTCGGCGAAAATCACGGCGCGGTCGACCGAGCCGGTGTTGTAGTCGCGCACGATCAGTTCCTCGGTCTTGGAGGAAAGCTTCCAGTGGACGCTCTTGAGCGGATCGCCCGGACGGTATTCGCGGATATCCGAGATCTCGATCTTTTCGTAGGAGTTGGGCGTTTTGCTCGTCCGTTTGGAGGAGTCGGACACCGTGCGGCTTTCGTCCTCCTTCAGATTGAGTCGGCGGGGAAGAACGTATACCCTCTCGTACAGGCCGATATCCGATCTTACGCGTATGATTCTGAAGAAATCGTATACGTAAAACGCCGATACGCCTATCTCGTAGGTTCCGCGGAATCTGAAAGTGACGCGGTTGTTAACGTTATAGTCGCAGAGGGGCGGGAGCGAGATGCGGACAAACCTCGCCGAGCATCGCACACTGTCCTCCCGGGGCAGCACGACTTCGGCGTCGGTGAATGGGAAGGGAAGAATCGACTCGTTGTAGATGCGGAATTCGTAGTCGAACTCCCGGTTTTTTTCGGCGGTTTTGCTGTCGTCGGTCAGATAGATCCGGAGCGCTCTGCGCGAGATCAGCGCGTAGATCAGTCCGGCGACCGGCACTGCGTTTATAAAGCCGAAAACAATGCTTGAAGCGGGTGAGCGAAGCATCTGTGTAAAGATGAGTCCGGCGACCCAGACCGCGACCCAGACGGCGAATCCCGGAGTGAGCGATACCGCCCTGTGATGCCGGTCGACGCTTTTGCGCTTCTTTATCTTTTTTCCGCTTTTTTTGAGAGACACAGGCGTGGGTAATCAGCGCTTGCCCTTGTAGGGAACTTCGGTCGTTCTGAGGATGTCGCTGAGTATTTCCTCGGGCGAGCGTCCCTTCAGTTTCGCGTCCTGCTTGAGCATAAGGCGGTGAGCCACGACGGGACGGAATACGGAGGCGATGTCCTCGGGGAGCAGATAGTCTCTTCCGCGGACAAGGGCGTACGACTGCGCTATCCGGAGCAGAGCGACCGAGGCGCGGGGCGAAGCTCCGAGCGAGAGCAGCGGGTGTTTTCTCGTGGCCCCGATGAGAGACACGATATATCTGTAAAGCTCCTCGTCGACGTTGACCGAACGCGCCGCCTGCTTGAGGGCGATCAGTTCATCGGCGGACAGAATGTTGTCGACGGTGTCGAGCGGGTTGGCCTCGCGTCTCGCCATGACGATGCCGATTTCCTCTTCGGGAGAGGGATAGCCCATTCTGATCTTTACGGCGAAGCGGTCGAGCTGCGCCTCGGGCAGCGGGTAGGTCCCGACGTATCCGGTCGGGTTCTGCGTCGCGATGACCATAAAGGGGTCGGGCACGTCGTAGGTGACGCCGTCGACCGTCACGCGGTTTTCCTCCATCGCCTCGAGCAGCGCGGACTGCGTCTTGGGCGAGGCGCGGTTGATCTCGTCGGCAAGCATAAGATTGCACATGACGAGTCCCTGACGGAATTCAAACTCTTCCTTCTGGCGGTTGTAAATGTTATATCCGGTGATGTCGGACGCCATAACGTCGGGAGTGAACTGGGCGCGTTTGAAAACAAGTCCGGTGACTTTTGCGAGGGTCGCCGCGAGCGTCGTTTTGCCGGTTCCGGGCACGTCTTCGATGAGTACGTGCGAGCCGGACAGCAGCGCGGAGAGGAGAAGTACGATCTCAGGCCGTTTGCCTACGATGACCTTTTCGATTTCCGCGATAACGTCCGCTATCTTTTTCTGCGTTTCGGGCAGCGCCTGCGCCTCTGTCCGGGTTTTCTCTTCGTTCATTTCTGTTCCTGCCTCCTGCCTTCCGGTGGTTAGTGTTAAGGTGTAACATATAATAATACCTATTTATTTTAACATAAAGGCGGCGTTTTTTCAATACATATTATCCGATTACCGACGTTATCCTTGAAGAAAGACGTTAAATGTGATAAAATAATACCGTTAAGGCAATACCGCACGGGTTCGCGTGCGCAAATCGGCGAGATTATTATTTGTCTGTTTTCGTTGAGAAAGCGCGGGAAAACAGACGGTTTTTCAAGATCTCGTCGCGAATACAGGCGGAAAACGAGCCGCCGGGACGCGTGCGTCGAACCCGCGCGGTATTGCCTTAAAGCTGCTTTTTGGGAAAGGATCGAAAAAATGACCGACACTGAACTTGCCGCTCAGAAGGAAAAATTCGTCTCGATTTTCAGGGACAAGATTCACAGAGAGGGCTCCGAGGAGCTTCTGGGCTATCTTTTGAACCGCGACAGAAGCGACTTCTTCATCGCGCCGGCCTCCACAAGATATCACGGCGCCGAGCAGGGCGGACTCTGCCGTCACAGTCTCAACGTCTACGAATGCCTTGTCGACATTATGAACCGCAAGCGGATGAAAGAGGTCTACAACATACACTACTCCGACGAGAGCATCGCGATTGCCGCGCTTCTTCACGATCTCTGCAAGGTCAATTTCTACAAGACCGAGTTTCGCAACGTCAAGCGGGACGGACAGTGGGTTTCCGCCCCCTATTACACAATCGACGACGAACTGCCCTACGGACACGGTGAAAAATCGGTCTATATTGTGTCGGGATTCATGCGTCTGACTCGCGACGAGGCCTTCGCGATCAGATATCACATGGGCTTCTCGGGGCCCGAGGACAACAATACCGTAGGGAAGGCGCTCGAGATGTTCCCGCTCGCCTACGCGCTCTGCGTGGCTGACATGGAAGCCGCCTATTTCCTTGAGGGAACTACCGACAACTGATATGTCCGCGTCATCCGGTTACGAAAAGAAGGTGCTCCTGCGGCGCGCGCTCGTCAGGATAAAATACCTGTCCCCGCTTACAGTCGCGCTTTTCTGCCTGATTCTCTGCGCGCTTCCGGTCTGCCGGTTCGACGACGGGTACGACCTGCGGCGGGCGCAGTCGGTTATCAATATCGCGTCGGAATCGGGGAAGCGCTCGGCGGCGACCCTCGCGGCGAAGGAATCAACCGACGTCGACGTCGCTCTGGCCGGGCGTCTGCGTCCGCTGCCGGCGGTAACGGCGGTCATATTCGCGGTCTCGCTGATCGGGGCGGCGGTACTCGCCGGGGCTTCGGTTTACGCCTTTTCTCTTCCGCCCGACAGCGACCGGTGCAATCTTTTTAAGGTCAGATTCAGATTTTTCTTTCCCGGAAGATGGCTGCATTTTCTTCTTCTGATCCTTCCGGCGATACCGACCGCGATCCCCTATTACGTCGCTTCCTCGTTTACCGAATACTACCGCGTCCGGGGCGTGACCGAAACGGCAACCGGGGCGCAGATGCCCGAGTATTACACCTATTCGGTGCGCTTCGCCGGAGTTAATCCCCTGATCGCCGCCGGAGTTGCAGTCGTGCTTTCGGTGGTGCTCTTCATCGCGGTTTCGGGATGGGAGCGCGCCTACCGGCTCGATCTTTTTTCCGAGTTTGAAAAAGAGAAGAATTCCGACTCCGCAAAAAAGCGGAGAACTTCCGGGCAGTCAGGTGCGGACAGTTGAAATTCGACAAAAAACAGTTGTTTAATAAGCGGGTTCTGACAATACTCATCGTTTCGGTCGTCGAAGTCGGAGTAATGCTGCTGTCCTGGGCGGCGAATTTCGGGCCGGTGAGAATGATTCTTTCCCGCATTCTTTATCCCGTGTTTTCGGGAGTGATCTTCACTGCGGCGAACCTTTTCGCGACCGCCCGCGGCGACCGGCTGCCCCTTCTGCGGCGGCTGACCGTTCTTTCCTGCGCGGTATATCTGATTCCTCACCTGCTGATCAGCGAACGCATCGGCGGGGAGGAGTATCTGCTGTTCGGGCTGATAAGGCAGCCGTCGCTGCCGGCTTTTACGCAGTATATCGGATACGCGGCTTTAATAATATCGACGGCGGTGACGGTGCTGCAGCTGTTTCTCTGCCTCGCCGTCGGAAAAAAAGAACGGTAACGACAAATAATACGGAGGATTTGAAAGATGGTTAGAAGACCGGATGAAATGTCCGTGGAGGAAAAATGCATCCGCGGAGGCAACGGAAACACGGTTATGAAGAAGATTCTGACCGGCGCCGACGAGATGAACGGGAAGGGAAGAATGTTCAATCTGATGACGCTGGCGCCAGGCCGTTCGATCGGGAAACATACTCACGAGGGCGACAGCGAGGTCTTTTACTTCCTGTCGGGTTCGGGAAAATACTGCGACAACGGGAATGACGTTCGCGTGGGCCCGGGCGACGCCGCCCTCTGCCGCGACGGCGAGTGCCACTCTCTGGAAAACGACACCGACTCGGATCTTGTGTTCATAGCGGTTATTCTGTATTCGTGAATTCAATTATGAATTATGAATGATGAATGATGAATTAAGACTAAAAAGATAATTCGGAATTCGGAATTGGATACGTGCGAATAAACGCCGGTAATTGTTGATATTTACGTGGCCGGGGCGTCCGTCGGCCGTCCGCGCCTTCTTTGCCGGGGAATTGCGCCGACGGATGAAGAGACCGCCGAGTCAGATAAAAACGATTGTTAAGGCAATACCGCACAATTCGCGTGTGGAGATTGTCGAGTAATTTTGACGCCTGTTTTGACTGAGAAATCGCAGGAAAACAGGCAGTTTTTCAAGATTTTGACGTCAAAACAGGCGCCAAAAGGGCCGGCAAGACGTGCGCGTCGAATTGTGCGGTATTGCCTTAACACTAAGCCGGGGCTGTAAAAAGTTCGACAAGCGAATAGCTTAATTGCCGCTTTGCGGCAGCTAAATTATCTCACTTCGTTCGATAGCTAAATTGTCCCTTCTGGACAGCTAAATTAAATTCGCCGAATTTAGCTCGGCGAAGCCGAATTTAGCTTGCGAAGCAAATTTAGCTATGCGAAGCATAATTTAGCTCGCCGGAACGGCGAATTTAGCTGGGGCTGTAAAAAAAGTTGAACTTTTTTTACAGCCCCGTTATCTTATCAGTTATTTTAACAACGTTCTCATCGAATTGAGGACGCAGATTACGGCGACTCCGACGTCGGCGAAGACCGCCGCCCACATACCCGCGAATCCGAGCGCTCCGAGGACCAGAACGGCGCCTTTGACCGCGAGCGCGAGAACGATGTTCTCTCTCGCTATCCTCAGCGTCTTTCGCGCGATTCTCACCGCCTCGGGAAGCTTCGCGAGCGAGTCGGAAACTATCACGAGGTCAGCCGATTCGATAGCGCTGTCCGAACCGATGCCTCCCATGGCGACTCCGGCGTCGGCGCGGACGAGCGACGGCGCGTCGTTGATCCCGTCGCCGACGTAAACGGTCCCGGCCGCGGATCCGTCCATTATCAGCTCGAGCGTACGGTGCTTTTCCTTGGGAAGCAGACCCGACTCCACACGGTCGACCGAAAGCTCGGAACCGACCGCCTCGGCTTTGTCGCGGCTGTCTCCGGACAGTATGACCGTCCGCGAAACCCCGAGCCGGCGCAGCTCTTCAATCGCTCCCTTGGCCTCGGGCTTGACGCTGTCGGAGAACCTGATCGCTCCGGCGAAAACGCCGTCGACCGCCGCGTAAACACCCGCGGGAAGCGGGTCGGGCATCGCGGTCCC
>JAGDAM010000359.1 GCA_017959485.1 Clostridia bacterium | reverse complement strand
TCTTTTCCGGTGTCTTTTCTGATGTCTTCGGGAGTCATTTTTTACCGTTTTTTTCCTTTCGGAGGTTGTAATCTGTGCCTGATCCTGATCTTTGTACCAGAACGCCGCTTGCCAGAGCTGAAAAACACACTCTGCAGCGCCGGAGTCCGCGGCGGGATCCCGCCTCGTGCGTCCCGCTTCCGGTATCCGGTTCGAAATACAGTATGAACGATTTCGGGATGTCGGTGCCGGTCAGTTCGACCAGTCCCTTTTTTTCGGCTTCGGAGAGAAATCTTCTCGTTGCCGGCGAGCTGAGGGTCGAATTGTCGGTGTCGAATATCCCTATTATGTCTTTTTCCCTGACGGTCTTGCCGTTTCCCGCGTGAAGAAACATTATTCTGCCGTTTTCCTGTTCTACCGGCAGGCGGTCATTCCGGAATGATATCCGGGATCGCGCCGGAGTCGGATTCACTGAAGCGTCCGTCCTCCGCGATGATCACCTTCGCACCGGTCTTTCCGGGATCGATTCCGCCGCAGGCGGTCATGATCACCTGTCCGTTCTTCATTTTTTCGGTCAGATACTCGCGTCTCGAGGCGTCGAGCTCGGAAAATACGTCGTCGAGCAGCAGTACCGGCTCCTCGCCGGTGTCTTTTTTCGAAATGCTGCCCTCCGCAAGCTTCATCGAAAGCGCCAGCGACCTCTGCTGACCCTGTGAGGCGTATATCCTCGCGCTTTTTCCGTTGAGGTCGATGTCTATATCGTCCTTGTGTGTCCCCCAGACCGTCGCTCCGAAGGCTATCTCCCGGTCGTGATTGGACATCAGCTGGGAAAAATAGGTCTCGGCAAGTCTTTCGCGGTCGGAAAGGACCTGTTCGTCGATCCGAAAACAGCACGAATAGCGCAGATCGGGAACTTCTTTTTCTCCCGTCATCTCGGCAAAGCACTTTTTTACCTCGGCGGATACCGCATCAAGGTAGTTTATCCTGGTCTGCGTTATGTACGCGGCCTTTTGCGCAAGCTGATACGACCAGAACTCAACCGTCGTGTCGAAGCTTTTTCTGTCTGACGGCGCGTTTTTTATCAGTTTGTTGCGCTGCGAAAGTATGTGATTGTACTGCTGGAGCGTTTTCAGGTAAAACGGACGGAGCTGGGAGATGGCGACGTCGAGGTATGACCTTCGCATCGACGGCCCCTCCTTGATGATGTTCAGGTGCTCGGGGAAGAACAGCACTGCCCTGAAACTACCTATCAGTTCCGACATCCGCTGGATGCCTACGCCGTTCTTCTCGATGACACGCTTGTGCGACCGGGAAAACCTCAGTTTTATGTTCTGATCCCTGCCCGCGCTGAAATAATCCATCTCAAGCGACGTCACAGGCCGCTCGAAGCGTATGAATTCGTTCTCCTTCACCCCGCGGAACGATTTTCCGAGCGAAAAGAAGCATACGGCTTCGAGCAGATTCGTCTTTCCCTGAGCGTTTTTTCCGTAGATTATGTTTATCCCGTCGGAAAAACCGATGTCGCACTCCGCGATATTTCGAAAATCTTCTGCCCTTATCCTTCTGCAGACCATTTAAAGTCAGTTTTTGGTTCTTATAGGCATCATGAAGAAGACGTCTTCGTTGCCTTCTCCCGGATTCAGAGGTATGATGTTGATGCTGTAAAGAGGAGTCGAAAGTTCGATCCTGATCTTTTCACCGCTGCACGACTTCACCGAATCGATGAGGTTTCTGTTGTTGAAGGAGATGACTATATCGTCGCCGGTATGCTCGACTTCGAGCTCCTCGTACGATACTCCGACGCTCGATACCGCGTTGAGTTTCAGAACATTGCCTTCGACGGTGAACTTTAACGGCGTCCTGGTGCTTCCGGGGACCTTCTCCTCGGTCACGACCGCGGCTCTGTCGAGGGCGGCGAGCAGCTGTCCCCTGTCGGCTATCACGCTTATCTTGTGGTTTTTGATTATGATGCGGTCGAAATCGATGTATTCGCCTTCGATCAGCCTTGAATAGAAGGTCAGTCCGTTGAAGCTGCAGACCATGTTCTTGTGGCTCAGATTGAAGACCACGGTGTCGTCTTCACCGTCGGGCAGCATCCTGAACAGTTCGTTGACCGTCTTCTGCGGGATGATATACTGATAGTCGGCGTCGCCTTCCGACAGATTTCTGATCTCGGTCCTGCACACGCATTTTGCCAGTTTGAAGCTGTCGCACGCGACGGTCATGAGCTGACCGTTGCTTATTTTGAAGAATGCTCCGTTGAGGACCGGACGCTGATCGTTTATACCCATCGCGTACGAGATCTTCGAGATCATCGTTTTAAGTTTGGCCGAGCTGACTTCGAATCCCGACCCGCTCCTTACCGTCGGAAGGATCGGAAAATCCTCTCCGTTCAGCGCCTGCATGCGGTAGAGCGATCTTCCGGATCTGATGGTGGTCTCCAGGTTCTCGCTGACTTCGAGACTCACTTCTTCGCTCTCCATTACCTTGAGCGTCTGGAAAAGTTTGTTTGCGTTCACGCAGTAGCAGCCTTCTCTTTCGATCTCGCCCTCGGCCGCGGTCCTGACTCCCTTTTCAAGATCGTACGTGGTCAGGACGATGCCCTTTTCGGCTGTCGCGCTGATCTGGATGTATTCTGTGACCGGATTCGTGCCTTTGGGCGCGACGGCGCACATGAGCGGCGATACGGTATTTATAAGAAGCTGTCTGTTGAAAATGATCTTCATTTTGCTTATGTCCTTTCTTTTTCTTTCTGTCCCTTTTTCTTATTTGTTCGTTTTTCTCAGGTTATCTCCGTGTTTTCGACTTTTTCCCCGCGTCAGACGGCTCAGGCCAGAAAAACCGGGTCTTCAGCTCCTAAACCGTGTGAAAATAAAATAGAATAATAAGTTATAGTATTAATAGTAGAGGCATGTTGAAAAGTGAAAAACCGGATATTACGACTCAATGTCCTTTATCAGGCGGTTGATCTCGGCCTTGTACGACGAATCGGTCTTCATCTGCTTTTCGACTTTTTCGAGCGATGCGATGACGGTGGTATGGTCTCTGTTGAATATCTTTGCTATGTTGTTCTGCGACATATCTGTGTTTTTTCTGATCAGATACACCGCGATGTGGCGGACGTTGACTATTTCTTTCGATCTCTTCAGACCGGTGAGTTCCTCCTTGGTCACTCCGTATCTGTCGTAGAGTTCTCCGAAGATCTTTGAAACGGTGACTTCGGTCGGGATCTGGCCGTCGAGCAGATCGGCGACGCAGGCTTTCGCGGATTCTATCGTGATGTCGTTTCCTTCGACAAAAAACTTTGCGCCGAGCTTTTTTATTGCGCCTTCTATCTGTCTTACGTTCGAACGGAGGTTTTCGGCGAGGAAAGTCAGAACTTCCTCGGAAAGTGTTATTCCTATCTGTTCGGCCTTGTTTTTTATGATGGCTATACGCAGCTCAAGATCGGGCGGCTGGATATCGGCGAGAAGTCCCCACTCGAACCTGGTCTTGAGCCTCTCCTCAAGTGTTTTCATTTCTCGCGGAGGGCGGTCCGAGGTGAGGATTATCTGTTTTCTGTCCTCATAGAGGGCGTTGAAGGTGTTGAAGAACTCCTCCTGCGTCGAGACCTTTCCGGCAATGAAGTGGATATCGTCTATCAGGAGGATGTCGCACTGGCGGTACTTGTTCCTGAATTCCTGCGTCTTGTTTATCGCCATAGCCTCGATGAACTGGTTCGTGAAATCCTCGCCGGTTATGAAGATGATCTTTACGTCGGGCTTGTTTTCGTTTACCTTGTTCGTTATGGCGTAAAGCAGATGCGTCTTTCCTATGCCGCTCGGACCGTAGATGAACAGAGGATTGTAGTTTGTTGCGGGATTTTCCGCGACGGCCAGGCACGCGGCGTGTGCGAACTTGTTAGAGCTGCCGACTATGAAGTTTTCGAATGTGTATTTGAAGTTGAAAGGCGGACGTGTGCCTCCGTACGGATCTTCGGGAGTTTTAGCGAGAGGATTGTCGGGATCCTTCGTATACGGCGGTATCGTACCTTCGTTCGGTTCTTCGGGAGTTTTCGCGGGGGGATCTTCCGGAGTATCCGTATTCTCTTTTTTTCTGTATTTCAGATCGACTTTTATTCCGAATCCCAGAAGATCGGAAAACTGTTTTTCTATGGTGGAAAGGTATTTTTTCGTGATTATATCGTGCTTGAACTCGGAATCGGTGGTCATTGTGAGCTTTCCGGTATCCGAATCGTAATCCTCGAGCCGGATGTTGCCGAACCAGAGGTTGATCGTTTCTCTTGTCAGCGTGTCCGAAAATGACTCTTTTACCGAATTCCAAAGCTCCGTTATGTCGTCCAGATACGGCATCGCAGGCATCTCCCGTTTTACATTAAATAATTATATATATTATATCATACGCCGGCCGAAAAATCAACTTTTTTCGGCTGCATTTATCTAAAACATAATCATATTACTATATCTAACGGCTCTCCTTATCATTATTGACAATTTTAGCGGTTGGTGATATAATTATCCGGAATGTTATCGTCAGGAAACCTGGAGGGACCAAAGACATATGAAAGCGGTAATGTACGGAGCCGGAAACATCGGAAGAGGATTTATAGCCAAAAGATTCTTCCTTACAGGCTATGAGACAGTGTTCATCGACGTCAACGAGAGTCTGGTCGAAGGACTCAAAAAAGAGGGAAAATACCCGATCTTCGTAACGCGCGGCGATCACTACGACACCGAATGGGTCGAGAACGTGACAGCGGTCAACGGACGCGACGCCGAAGCCGCGTCGGACGAGATAGCGTCGTGCGACGTTATGGCTACCGCTCTCGGAGTGAATGTTCTTCCGTTCGTCGCGAAGATCATCGCGAGCGCGATAGAAAAAAGATACGCGGCCGGAAAAAGACCGCTCAACATACTCATATGCGAGAACCTCATCGGTTCGGGAAAATACCTTCGCGGGCTCGTCGAGCCCTTCATCCCGGAGGGACTGAAGGATTATTTTGAAAACTCGATTGGTTTTGTGAGCGTTTCGGTGTGCATCACCGTTCCTCCTACCGCCGAAAAGTTCCTGAAGGTGAGCAGCCTCGCGGTCTGCTCTGACGTATACAGCGAGCTTCCCGCCGACGCCGAAGCGTTCAGACCGGCGGGAGGGGAGATCCCGAAGGTCGACGGTCTCGTTCCCTTCTCCCCCTTCTCCTTCTACATCGAGAGAAAGCTTCTCATACACAATCTCGGTCACGCCACGATGGCCTATCTCGGCAGACTGCGCGGCCATAAATACATATACGAAGCCGCAGCGGATCCTTTCGTCAAGTATATCCTCTTCAGGACCCTTTGTGAGTCCGCCAGAGCCCTGTCTCTGCGTCACAGCGTTCCTCTTGAGGATCTGATGAAGTTTATCCGCAACCTCGTCACGCGGCTCGACAATCCCCTTCTCGACGATACCGTGTTCAGAGTCGGCAAAGACCCGAAGCGCAAACTCTCCGCCGGCGACAGGCTGGGCGGTGCGTACAAAATGTGCCGCGAGCAGGGCATCATTCCCGCTCACATCGCCGTCGCGGTAGCTGCGGGATATCTGTTCGATCCGGAGGAGGACGCGATCGCCCTCGAAGTTTCGGGCTGCGCAAAGAACGAAGGCATTGCCGTCGCGCTTGAAAAATACAGCGGGATCACCGATCCGGCAGACGTCGCGATGATCGGAAAATTCTACGAAATGCTCAAAAACGGAGCCGACTTCGGCGAATTCGTCACCGAGCTCGACAGACTTACCGAATGATCATCCGGCATGTATCTTCAGCCGGCGCCGCCGGCGCCGGCTGAAGATGTTTCAGCTCATTTTTAAGATAAACAAATAACACACGGGAAGAGTGATAAAATGATCAGGTATACCGAAAACGACAAGAGTTTCTTTCTCGAAGGCGCGGATTTCACATATGCGATGAGAGTGGACTCGAACGGATATCTTACCCACACGTACTACGGGGCAAAGATAGCCAGAGCCGATCTCGGCTACTACAGGCCGGAGAACGTGCGCAGCTTCAACCCGGTGATACCCGGAACAAAAAAGGCCTACGCCGACATCATGCAGGAATACGGCACCGCAAACCTTGGCGACTTCAGGGAGCCGGCGATGATATCGCGCTCAGTTTCGGGCGACTGCACCGCCGACCTCAGGTTCGCGGGGTACTATATCCTGCCGAAAAAGCACGCGGTAAAGGGCATTCCCACTTCACGCGGCGGCGAGACGCTCGTAATACGCCTTCGCGACGGATACAACGGTCTCTCCGTGTACCTCTACTATACCGTATACGAAAAAGAAAACATACTCACCCGGAGAGCCAAGATATCCAACACGACGGGAGACACGGTCTTTCTCGAGCGTGCGCTGAGCTTCACGCTCGATTTCTACGGCAGCGGCTACGAAGTGCTCACTCTCGCGGGACACCACGCAAAGGAAAAATACCCGCAAAGGTCGGAGCTGCATCAGGGGATATATTCGGTAGGCAACATAAGGGGCACGACGTCGGCCAACCACGCCAATTTCATCGCGCTGCTGACTCCCGGCACCGACGAGGAAAAAGGCGAGGTGTTCGCGTCGAGCCTGATGTACAGCGGTTCTCACTACGAGAGCGCGGAGGTCGACGAATCGGGCAGAGTCAGGCTTTCGTCGGGCATCAATCCGGGAAGCTTCCGCTGGAAGCTCGACGCCGGCGAAGAGTTCGAGACGCCCGAGGCGGTGCTCTGCTACTCTAACGCCGGTCTCGGCCTGATGACGAGGCAGTATCACGACTTCTTCAGAAGGTACGTCATAAACCCGAAATGGGTGTATGCGAGGCGCCCGATAGTGCTCAACAGCTGGGAGGGAATGCATTTTTCCTTCAACAGCGAGAGGATATTCGAGACCGTAGACAAACTTAAGGACAGCGGCGTCGACCTGTTCGTGCTCGACGACGGCTGGTTCGGCGCCAGAGACAGCGACAGAGCCGGTCTCGGCGACTGGTACTGCAACGAAAAAAAACTGCCGGGCGGCCTTCGCGCCATAGCCGACAGATGCGCGGAGAACGGCCTGGGCTTCGGTCTGTGGATCGAGCCCGAGATGGTCAACCCCGATTCCGACCTCTACCGCGAGCATCCCGACTGGGCCGTCGGTATACCCGGAAGGCCGGGAGTGCCGTCGCGGAACCAGTTCGTCCTCGACTTCTCGAGACAGGACGTCGTCGATCACATAAAGCATGTGATAGGGGACGTCATAGCCGGGAGCGGCGCCTGCTACATCAAGTGGGACATGAACCGTCCGCTCACCGAAAACTTCTCGCATTTACTCCCCGCCGACAGGCAGGGCGAATTCCAGCACAGATACATGCTCGGAGTCTACGAGCTTGCAGAATATCTCACGAAGAGATTCCCCGACATCCTCTTTGAGGGCTGCTCCGGCGGCGGAGGACGCTTCGACGGCGCCATGCTGGCCTATTTCCCGCAGATCTGGACATCCGACAACACGGACGCCGACGACCGCAGCATGATCCAGTACGGCACGACGCTCGTCTTCCCGCTGTCGGCGTCGTCGAACCACGTATCGATCTCGCCCAACATACGCAACGGCCGGGCAACACCGCTCGGCACCCGCACGAACATCGCGTATCTCGGCACTTTCGGCTACGAGTTCGACGTCAACAGGTTTCCGGCGGATGAATTCGCCCGGATCCCGGCCGACACGGCGCGCTACCGCACGATCGACGGCCTTATCAGAGAGGGCGACGTCTACCGCGGAAACAACCGCCACGACGGCAACGACGCCCTTGTGTGCGTGGTATCGAAGGACAAAAAGCGGGCCGTCGCGGTATACTTCCAGGCGCTCAACCCGCACAAGATGAATCCCCGCTTCAGGATCCCCGGCCTCGACCCCGGCAAGCTCTACCGCGTCGACGAGCTCAATCTGATGCTTCCGGGCTCGGTGCTCGTCAATCTCGGCGTCACACTGCCGCGTTACAGGGCTGACTTTGGTTCGACGCTGCTGACCATCACCGCCGTAGAATAGATCACATACGAAACAGGACCCGCCCGCGCTTCGGCGCGGGCGGGTCCTTTCCGCCGGTCATGTTCAGTTTCCTGCCTCCGCGGCAGCCTCGGGCGAGAGCAGCGCGGTGCAGAGCGGCTTTCCCGACTTCAGCTCGACGAACGCGACCATGTCGAAATATTCGGTGTCGTAATAGTACTGTCCGGAGACCGAGTTCCTGCCGTACATCTTCACCGTCATTTTGATATCGCAGCGGAAGGCGGTCTCGGAACCGTCGGTCCATTCGTAATGAAGCGTTTCGGACTCCGGGAAGGAGATCGACGAAGGATAGTAGTCAGACCAGTTGTAATAGTTCTGCGTGACGTTTCTGTATATGTCGGTCCCTGACTTGAAGTAGACCTTGGTCGCGTCGCGGAGCGCGGCCGACGTGCGCTGGTATATGAATTTGTTGTACTGGACTGCCATCTCGGTCACAAAGTCGCCGTATCTGGCCTTTATGGCGTCGGAGACGGCCTTTTTCCTCTCTTCCTCGAGCCGCTGCCTCTCGAGCTCGGCCTGCTTTTCGGCCTCTTCGATCTGCTGCTTCTTAAGTTCGGCGAGGTGGCGCAGCCTTTCCGCGTGCCTGACCGTTTCGTTGTACTCGCCGGCTAAGAGAGAGCGGTACGCGAGCTCGGTGTCGTACGCGGAGCCGTCGGAGCTGACGGCGGGCTCGAGTATCTTCCCGTCGCGGCCCGGCATTTTGACCGTCACCCGCGGGGTCTCGAAAAGACCGGCTACCGCATAGTTCACCATCACGCGGTATTCGTCGTTGTCCTCGGGGAAATACACGTCGTCGTCGAGGATGACAGGCTTACCGTCGGTGCATCCGCTGTCCAGCTTCACTCCGTTGACCGTGACGTCTGCGAGTGCGGGAGCAAATACCGACACGCCGTAGACCGGCGTCAGATGAACCGATATGTCCTTCAGCTCGGGATATTTGAATTTGAACATGTCCGTCTCTTCGGATCCCTCGCCCACGGTGAAACTGCCGAAGGTTATGTCGCCCGAACTTACGGCGTATGTCTTGACCGTCGAGTCGGTGCCGATGACCTCCCTGTACGAGAGGTCGCCTCCTCCGATCAGGCCGGCGAGGTATCTGCCCGCGCTGCCCTCGTCTTCGAACTCGGAGACTTCGGTGTCGGCGTATTCCGCCAGTTCCTCCGACGTCCTGTTTTTGAATCGCTCCTCAAAGATCCTTTCGGCCTCGTACTCCGGCCTCGTCGCCTCGTATTCCTCGAGCGCGCGCCGCACGATGAGCAGCCCGACGGCCCACACGACGGCGACCGCGGCGAATATGATGCACCATACGGTGAGAAATTTCGATATTCCGCGCCTGCTGCGGCGCCTTCTAACCTTTTCCGCCATCTTTCCGCCCCGGTTCATTTCGACGGAGCGACGCAGAAGAAGGTAGGGATGTGTCTCGGCGCCGTGGCCGCGACGTACTTGTTGACGAGCCCCATCTTCTGATACTGGTCGAGTCTTGATTCGTCGTATTCGTAAAGTTTGAAATAATCCCTGTAATAGAGCACCGCCGACGAACCGCCGTCGAGCATGCCCGCGTTCACCGCGCCGTATTCGTACATGAGCTGCGTCATGTCGTTGTAGCTCGCGCCGAGGCTCGACGCCGAGCGTCCGTCCGTGGTGATGAATATGACGGCTCCGTCGGCGCGCTGGCCGATCGCCGAGCGCTGCGCGGGAGACGACGTGTTGTAGTTGGATACGTGGACGCTGCCCTTTGCGTCGGTGTAGATAAGGCGGCTCGACGACGATTTGGTCGTCGGCCTGAAGCAGACGCCGTCACGGATCCCGGCGGCTTTTGCCGACGCCGAAGTCAGCCCCTCGGAGATGACCATTCTGTTGTTCGAATCGAAGCCGATGAAGGTCTTCCAGGTCGTGCCGTCGTCCCAGACGCACTTTCCTTTCGAGAAGGTGAGTCCCTGCGGCGCTCCGCCGTTGCCCTGGCCGCCCGGATCGGAGAATTCCCCGCCGTTTATGAGCGCGACGCAGTTCTCCTGCTCCGCCATCTCATAGAACCGTTTGCCGGATACCGAGGAGTCGGAAAAGTCGCTCGACGTCGCGGTGTAGACCCTCGACGGATCCCTGATTATGAGCATATAGGCTTTGAAATTGGCCCTGTTCACAGTGATGAACTGGATGCCGTCGATGGCATAGTCCCACTCGTTGTATTCGACGAGCTGGGTAGAGCCGTCGCTGTCAGTGATAAGGGCGGTGCCGTCGTCGTTCGCCAGGACGGTGATCTCGTAGCGGTTGCCGTTGCTGTCGGTGACGATCTTCTTTATGAATCTCGACGAGAACTCCGTCGGGCTGTAGACCTCGACGTTCTCCACCGCCGCCTCGGCCATGATCTCCGAGACCTTGTCTGGAGACAGCACGAGGTAGGGGACGAATTTGGTGGCGCTGGCCTGCATGGCGGCTCCGACTAGCAGGTTCCTCATCGACTTGCTCGGGCCGTGCGCCACGGCGAATATGAGCGTCCAGATAAGAAGAAACACCAGAAGAATCACAAGCAGGAACGACAGAAGGACGCGCGAAAGGACGCGCGAGATCTTCCTTTTAGTTCCGCGTGTCATTCCCTTTTCCGTCTTTTTCGCGCTTCCGGATGTGCTTTTTCCTCCCGGGACCGCGCCGGTCTTTTCCGCCATTTCAGATCTCCCGCTTTCCTCGTTTTATCCTGTGTCCTCGCATGCCCCCCGCGCGCCGGCTTTACGCCTGCGCGGCGGGATCCGCACCCGCGGTGCACCTTATATTATACCATATTTTTACGGAATACGAACATATTTAATGCTAAAGCACAAAATATTTATTTGTTAAAAAAGCCTGCCACGCCCGGGGGACTTCTCCGCCGCAGCATTTATGTCTTTTTTTTATCTCTAAGAAAATGTGTGAAGAAAAACAAAAAAAGCGGCCGGAAGGGAGCAAAAACCGGAAAAACCGCGAGCGCGTCATTGACATCGGTTCAGGAAAATGGTAAAATAATATTCTATATTTGGCGTTTTGAAGCACCAGGAACGCCGGAAAGCCGCGCCGCACCGCGCGGACTGTTTTCCCGAACAGCACTGAATCTGACAGTTTGCATATACATTCAAGGAGGCCCCTTTAATGAACAGAGGCAAAAATTATCCGCTTTACACGACCACCGTATTCCCCGATTTCAGGTATATGGTCGAGCAGTGCGCGGAAAAGCATCCGAACAGCTACGCGCTGTCCTACAAGACCGATCCCAACGATGACAAGGTCGTCCATGTGACGTACACGCAGGCAAGAGACGACGTCAGGGCGCTCGGTACCGAGGAGATCTCGATGGGTCTCCGCGATAAGAAGTGCGCGATCATAGGGACGTGCAGCAAAGGATGGATCTACACTTATTTTTCTCTCATGGCGATCGGAGCCGTGACCGTCCCTCTCGACAAGGAGATGCCGGCCGAGGACCTGGCCGCGACGATAGCCAAAGCCGAGTGCACCGCCGTGTTCTACGGAGCCGAGGTCGCCGCGAAGCTCCCCGTAATACGTGAGAGTTCGGGAGCCGGGCTTTTCATCTGCATGAACGGAGAGGCGGTCGAAGGCGATCTTCACACCGACGCCATGACCGACGCCGGCAACGGGAAGCTCCGTGCGGGCGACAGATCGTATTTCGACTATGAGATCGACGCCGACAGGCTCGCGTCGATAGTGTTCACGTCGGGTACGACGGGCAAGGGCAAGGGCGTTATGCTCTCCACGAGGAACATCGTCTCCGACATGACCCAGGGCATGTACAACTTCGACATCACCCCCAAGACGCTGATGCTGCTCCCGCCGCACCACACCTTCGGTTCTACCGTTAATATCGTCGGTCACTATTCCCAGGGATCCGAGCTTTACCTCACTTCGGGTATCAAGTACCTCATGAGAGAGATGCAGGAGCAGAAGCCCCGCCATCTCATCTTCGTTCCGCTCTTCGTCGAGACCCTCTACCGAAGGATCTGGGCGCAGGCCGAGAAGAGCGGCGAGGCCGCCACTCTCCGCAAGGGCATCAAACTGTCCAACGGACTGAGAAAAGCCGGCATCGACATGAGGAGAAAGATCTTCAAGAAGGTCCTCGACAACTTCGGAGGCAACCTCGAGATGATCATATGCGGCGGCGCCGCCCTCAACCAGGACATCATCGATTTCTTCGACGCCATCGGAATCACCATCCTGAACGGATACGGCATCACCGAGGCGGCCCCGCTCATCTCCTGCAACCGAAACGAGTGGCAGAAGAACGGCAGCGTCGGAACGCCTATCATCGGTGAGGAGGTAAAGATCGCCGATCCCGACGAAAACGGCGAGGGAGAGATCTGCGTCAAGGGCCCGAACGTCATGCTCGGCTACTACAAGGACCCCGAAGCGACGGCCGCCGTCTTCGACAAGGACGGCTTCTTCCACACCGGTGACTACGGACGCCTCGACAGCGACGGCTGGATCTACATCACCGGAAGACTCAAGAACCTCATAATCTTCAGCAACGGCAAGAATGTCTATCCCGAGGAGATCGAGAACGAGCTGTCCCGCATCAGAGGCGTGCTCGAGGTCGTGGTATACGCCGGCGAGAGCAAGACCAACCCGCAGAAGGAAGTCATCGTCGCCGAGATATATCCCGACTACGAACAGCTGAAGGCGGACGGCATCGACACCGACGAGAAGATCCAGAACTACTTCAACGAGAACGTTAAGGCCGCTAACGGACGGATGGCCCCGTACAAGAAGGTCGGACTGGTGAAGATCAGAAAGACCGAGTTCATAAAGAACACCTCGAGAAAGATCACGCGTTTCTCGATAGACAGATCGATAAGCTGACAGACAGTCACACGCGCGAATGCGCGGAGCGACGCGAAAAGCAGGACCGCACAGGACCCGTAACCGGGTCCGGCGGTCCTGCTTTTCATTCAGTGTGTTTCGTTTATCCGTCTAAAGAGACGCCGCGACGGCCGCGAGCCGCGCCGCCGATTCGGCGAGCGAGCTGATGCGGGCGTATTCCCTTGCCGAGTGGATGCCGCCTCCCGCGACGCCGAGCGAATCGATGCAGGGTATGCCGGCGCATGTCACGTCCGCGGCGTCGCTGCCGCCCGTGCTGCCGGCGGCCTCGAGCTCGGGCAGGCCGTACGCCCGGTATATCCCGTTCATTTTTTCGAGCAGATCGAAGTTCCGGCTCTCTTTCGTCATCGCGACTCTTCTGCTGGCGAGAGTGACGGTGCAGCTGCTGCCGGGCACGAACTGTTTCGCGGCGATCTCATTTGTGATCCGGTCTCCGTCGGCCATCTGCCGGGCGTCTGCGAAGCGGATGTCGGCCGTGAAGGTGCACTTTTCGGGCACCGTGTTCTCGGCGGTGCCTCCCGATATCATCCCGCAGCTGCAGGTCATTCCGTCCGGGTCCTTGTATTTTTCGAGTTCGGCGATCTTGTAAGCGGCCTCGCGGATGGCGCTGACGCCGTTGTAGCACTGCGACGAATGCGCCGCCCGCCCCGTTACTTCGAACCTGTATCTGCTGATCCCCTTCCTCCAGAGCACCGCCTTTCCGGTCTTGCATCCCTCGGTGTTGAGAAAAGCGGCGGCGTCCGCGGCAGAGGCGCACATCTGTCTCACGGTGCCCTTCCCGCTGTATCTGCTGCTCACTTCCTCGTCGGTCTGGAGTATGAGCTTCACCGGCCGGCCTGTGAAACCCAGGTTGTCGAGCGCCGTCATCGCCAGCACCGACGCAACGACGCCCCCCTTGCAGTCGGTCACGCCGGGACCGTATATCCTGTCGGCCTCCCTGTCGGTGCGGACGGGCGGGCAGCCGAACAGTCCCTTCGGGTGGACGGTGTCGAGGTGGCCGGAGAAGACGACGCTCTTTCCGGCCGAACCGGGGTTCATCGTGACGACGGTGACGTCTCCCGAGATCTCCTGCGGGAACACTTCGGTCTTCCAGCCCCGCGACGCCGCGTATCTCCGGATATATTCGCCGGCCGCGTCGACGCCGGCTTTGTCGCACGTCTGGCTCTCTATGCAGCAGAGCTCCTCCCAGAAGCGGAGAAACTCCTCTTTTCTTTTTTCGATCGCCTGCAGCAGGCCTTCGATGATCATCATTTCAGGATGCCTCCCGGGTCATTCCGTATCGTTTGCGTTCCCGTAGAATCTGTAGTGCCCGACCGGCTCGAACAGGCTCATGTCGTCGTGCTCGACGGCCCCGACGATATCGTTGCCGTGGTGGATGAGGTACGGGATGCCCTTCGCGTTGCGTTTGTCGGAACAGATCGCGATGTGGCCGTCGAAGACCGCGATGTCCCCCGGCATCCACTGCGACGGGTCTTTCGTCGAGAGCGTGAGAGACTGCGCGTTCCGCTCGAAGAACACGCGGAGATTCCGCACGCGTCTGAAATCTATGTTGCTGTCGGAGTGATCGGGGTAGGCGCCGGGGTCGGAGGCGATGTCGGCGTCGACCATGTCCTTGAGCACGTATCCCGCCGACATGAAAGCGTGCCAGATGACGTCGGTGCAGACTCCGGAGCCGTCGTCGGGATAGCCTCCGGCGAAATACGCGCTCCTGTAGACGGGGTCGGTCGCGATGTACTCGCGCGCACCTGCGACCATGTCGGCGAAGTCGTCGATGCCGTCGGAGTCGGCGTCGCATGGAGAGACCAGGTCATGAAACCCGAAGTCCTCCGCGCCGTGCACCCTGAAGGAATCGACGGTCTTCAGGACGATGTAGACCAGAGAGCCGACTACGGCCAGCGCGAGCGCCGCTGCCGCGACGGCACGCATGATCCTTGTCTTTCTGTCCGCCGGACCGGCGCCGCGGACGCCGCCGGGTCCCGCCGGCGCGTCGGTCATGTCTCCGCCGGCTGTCCTGCGAAGATCTTCCGCGGCGTTTGAACCTGACGCTGCCGGAGGTGTTTCGGTGCTCTTTCCGGCAGTTTCAGGAGGGGCCTGCCGGAGGCCGGGAGAGACGTTTTGAAAGTCGTTTGTTATCTTTTTCTTCATTTTACAAAACAGGCTCGGTGACGCTCCCGAAAGCTGGAGCCGTTCACGAAAAATTCACAAATAAGGCGGGCGCCATGGTGCAAAACTGTGGAAAACCCTGTGGTAAATGTGTAAAACTCGGCGCAAATGCCCCTATTCTGGCAAGTTGCGCCATGATCGGCGCTTCGCGGCTTGTGGAAAAAAATATCTTTCTTCCGTTAGAAAAAATTTACAATTGGTCCGTAAATGACCTTTAATCGGCCTTCCGGAAACAGCTCGGAGCAGCTCAGATCAACTCGAAGCAGAGCAGCTTAGAGCAGCACGTAGCAGAGCAAATCAGAGCAGCTCAGAGCAGCTTTGATCTGCTCAGATTGAGCAGATGAGCATCTCGATCGGGAGGTAGTCACGCCCGTAGCCTTTGACTCCTCCGTCGGCTCCGGCGGTCAGTGCGAGCGCCCTCGACAGCGTCCTGTCGGGGTCCTTCATCGAATCGATCGCCGCGGTGTAGCGGCTGAGCGGATAGGGTTTGATCGACGTCGCCTCCGAGATCTGACGGCTGTCCATCCCGGCCTTGCGGCAGGTGTTGACCGCGCTCATGTCGCAGAAGACCCGTATGATATCGGACATGATCTTCACGGGGTCCTCGCGGCGCGACTTGAGAAATGCCAGGATGTCGAGCGCGAGCCGGCGGTCTCCGCCCGTCACCGCGTTCGCCAGCGCGAAAGCGTCGAACTCTCCCGCCGGGCAGCCGGCGGTCTTCACGTCCTCCTCCGTCACGGCATCGCGCCCCTGCGAGAGCACGTAGCAGGATATCTTGTCGGTCTCGGAAGCCAGGCGGAACATCTCGTTCCCGCAATATGAAACGGTGAAGGCGCATACGCCGGCGGGCGCCAGCACGCCGTGCCCGGCGTAGTGTCTGCCGACCCAGCCGTTCAGCCTTGCGCCGGTGATCCGGTCGAACCGCACCGGGACGGCCGCCTCGGCGAGCTTTTTGAAGAGCGCTGACGGGCGTTTCGCGGTCCCGGCGTCAAACCCCGACGACGGCAGGTCGAGCAGCAGCACCGACGGGAAATCCGGGGTGCATTCCGATACGGCTTCGCAAAGGTCGGATATCTCCCCGGGACGAAGGTCGGTGAGGCTGAGCGTCAGCACGACGAGCCGGTGATCCGAGAAGAGCGGCGGGACGCCGAGCGACGCCGCGAGCCCCTCCGGTGTGTATGTCGCGGCACCGATCTTGGTCAGATCGAAGGGGTCCGATACGATGGCCTCCTTAGCCGCCGCGACCGCGCTGCGCTTCAGGTAATCCTCTTCCCCGTAAAAGAAATACGCGTGTGGCCTGCCTTCGGGGATGCCGTTCTTTATTTTCTTTCTGAAATCCGATTCCGATACCGGTTCGTACATCTCAAAGCCCCTTTCCGGCGGTCATTTCTACCATAACAATATTATATATCAAAAAAGCAAAGAAGTCAACCGGACGCCGCGCTCCGGAAAGGGCGCGCAACCCCGTTTTATTGGCTGCCGGGCTGTCTTTTTTTCCGTCGCCCCTTTACTTTTCGGCAAAAATGTGATATTATATATAATGTCGCATTGCGTGTTCAAACACGAGTGAACGGCCGCATCATTTCCTTGCAATAATATTTTTTTCAATATACTACGGAGGAAACCCACATGGCAATCAAGCGTCAAAAGCTTTCCATGGACGGCAACACCGCGGCTGCGCATGTTTCGTATGCGTTTACCGAAGTTGCCGCGATCTACCCCATCACACCCTCCAGCCCCATGGCTGAGATCACAGACACATGGTCCGCGACGGACAAGAACATCCTCGGCAAACCCGCCCGCAACATATTCGGCGAGAAGGTCAGAGTCATGGAGATGCAGTCCGAAGGCGGCGCGGCCGGCGCCGTTCACGGATCGCTCGCTTCCGGCGCTCTGACGACCACATACACCGCATCTCAGGGCCTGCTCCTGATGATCCCGAATATGTACAAGATGGCCGGCGAACTCCTTCCCGGCGTCATCCACGTGTCCGCGCGCTGCGTCGCTTCGCACGCGCTGAACATCTTCGGCGACCATTCCGACGTCTATGCCTGCCGCCAGACCGGCTATGCGATGCTGGCCGAGACCAACGCGCAGGAGATCATGGACCTCGGCGCCGTCGCCCATCTCGCGGCGATCTCCGGCAGAGTTCCGGTGCTCAACTTCTTCGACGGTTTCAGGACCTCCCACGAGATCCAGAAGATCGAGGTCTGGGACATCGACGATCTCAAGGATATGGTAGACTGGGATGCCATCGCCGCCTTCCGCGGCAGAGCCCTCAACCCCGAGCACCCCGTGCTCCGCGGCTCGGCCGAAAACGGCGACATCTTCTTCCAGCACAGAGAAGCCTGCAACGAGTACTACGACAAATTCCCGGCCGTCGTGGAAAACTACATGAAGCAGGTCAACAAGAAACTCGGTACCGACTATAAGCTCTTCAACTACTACGGCGCGCCCGATGCCGACAGAGTGATCGTCGCCATGGGTTCGGTCTGCGACGTCGCCGAGGAAGTCATCGACTACATGAACGCCCACGGCGAAAAGGTCGGCCTCGTAAAGGTAAGACTCTACCGTCCGTTCAGCGCGAAGCACCTCCTCGCCGCCATTCCGCAGACCGTCAGGTCGATCGCGGTCCTCGACCGCACCAAAGAGCCCGGTTCGCTGGGCGAGCCGCTCTACCTCGATGTCGTCACCGCCCTCGCGCAGAACGGCCGCGGTGACATAAAGGTCGTCGGCGGTCGCTACGGCCTCGGCTCGAAGGACACCACTCCGGCCTCGATCTTCGCCGTATACCGCAACCTCAGCCTCAAGAGAGCGAAGAACAACTTCACGGTCGGTATCGTGGACGACGTCACCGGTCTGTCTCTCACCGAGAAGGCCTGCCCCGACACATCGCCCAAGGGAACGATCTCCTGCAAGTTCTGGGGACTCGGCGGCGACGGTACCGTCGGTGCCAACAAGAACTCGATCAATATCATCGGTGACCACCCCGACAAATACATCCAGGCGTATTTCCAGTACGACTCGAAGAAGACGGGCGGAATCACGATCTCGCACCTGCGCTTCGGCGACAGCCCGATCAAGAGCTCGTACTACATCACCAAGGCCGACTTCGTCGCCTGCCACAACCAGGCCTACCTGACCAAGTACGACATGGTCCAGGACGTCAAGCCGGGCGGTACCTTCCTGCTCGACTGCGCCTGGAAGCCTGAGGAGCTCGACGCTCACCTGCCCTCCGCCGTCAAGAAGTACATCGCCAGGAACAAAATCAACTTCTACATCATAGACGGTACGGGCATCGCCCTCCGCCGCATCGGCAACGGAAAGGTCAAGAACACCGTTCTCCAGTCCGCCTTCTTCGCTCTCGCCGGCATCCTTCCCAAGGACGAGGCTATCGAGTACATGAAGAAGATGGCCTACAAGTCCTACATCAAGAAGGGCCAGGCTATCGTCGATCTCAACTACGCCGCCATCGAGGCCGGCGCGGACGCCTTCGTGAAGGTGAACGTTCCGAAGGCCTGGGCTGCCTGCGAAGATGACGCCCCCAGGGCCGAGGTCACCGGACCGAGAAAGGATCTCGTTGATTTCGTCAACAGGATCGTCGAGCCCGTCGACGCCATGCGCGGCGACTCGCTGCCGGTATCGGCTTTCAAGGACTGCGCCGACGGTACCTTCCCGCAGGGCGCCGCTGCCTACGAGAAGCGCGGCGTTGCCGTGTTCGTGCCCGTATGGAAGCCCGAAAACTGCGTACAGTGCAACAACTGCGCGTTCGTCTGCCCGCATGCCGCGATCAGACCGTTCGCGATGACCGAGGCCGAAGCGGCCGCCGCTCCCGAGGGAACGCTCTTCGCCGCCAGACCGGTGATCAAGACCAACTACAAGTTCACGATGGCCGTCTCCGCTCTCGACTGCATGGGCTGCACGCTCTGCGTCAAGGCCTGCCCGGTATCGATAAAGGCCGCCGAGAACGCCCGCAAGACAGTCGCCGCCGAACATCCCGAGTACGATCCCAAGACCGCCGCGAAGGAAGCCGCGAAGCTCGCCTCTGCCAAGTCCGCCATCGAGATGGCTCCTCAGGAGAAGGGACTCTTCCAGCAGGCCGCTTTCGACTATGCCGTAGCCAATGTCTCCGAGAAGCCCGAGATCATAAACAACACCGTCAAGGGCAGCCAGTTCAAGCAGCCGCTGCTTGAATTCTCCGGCTCCTGCGCGGGCTGCGCCGAGACCTCCTACGCGAGACTCGTAACACAGCTCTTCGGCGAGAGGATGTACATCTCGAACGCCACCGGCTGCTCCTCGATCTGGGGCGGTTCGGCTCCCGCCACTCCCTACACCGTCAACCGCGAGAGCGGACGCGGACCCGCCTGGGCCAACTCCCTCTTCGAGGACAACGCTGAGCACGGCCTCGGCATCGCTCTCGGCCAGAAGGCGATCAGAGAGAAGCTCATCGGCATGGTCAAAGAGTACGGCGAATCGCTCAAGGACGACGAAAGAAAGGCCGTCATAGCGAAATACCTCGAGACTGTCGACGACGGCAGCGCCAACGGCCCCGCCACCGCGGACCTCATCGCGATGCTCGAGAAGTCGAGAGTAAACAAGGAACTGAAGGAAAAGATCCTCGCCGAGAAGGATTATCTGTCGAAGAAGTCGGTATGGATCTTCGGCGGCGACGGCTGGGCCTACGACATCGGATTCGGCGGTCTCGACCACGTGCTCGCCTCCGGCGAAGACGTCAACGTGATGGTCTTCGATACCGAAGTCTACTCGAACACCGGCGGCCAGGCCTCGAAGGCTTCGCAGATCGGTCAGGTCGCTCAGTTTGCCGCTGCCGGCAAGGCGATCAACAAGAAGAACCTCGCCGAGATCGCGATGTCCTACGGATACGTGTATGTCGCGCAGGTCGCCATGGGCGCCGACATGAACCAGCTGCTCAAGGCCATGACCGAAGCCGAAGCCTATCACGGACCTTCGCTGATCATCGGTTACGCGCCCTGCGAGATGCACGGAGTCAAGGGCGGCATGCAGAACTGCCAGCTCGAGATGAAGCGTGCGGTCGATGCCGGATACTGGCAGATGTTCCGCTACAATCCCGCTCTCAGAGCCGAAGGAAAGAATCCTCTCACCGTCGATTCGAAGAAGCCTTCCGCCGACTACCGCGAGTTCATCACGGGCGAGACGAGATACAGCAGACTTGCACAGCAGTTCCCGGAGCGCGCCGAAGCCCTCTTCGCGACGGCCGAGGCGGCGGCAGCCGAGAAGTACGAGAGACTGCTGAGATACGGCCGTCTCTTCGAGTCCGAAGCACAGCAGTGACCGGATAAAAAATACAGGGCTGGCGGTCCTCCGGGACCGCCAGCCCTCTGTAAACCCGCGGAGACGCTGCAAAAAACAGTTGACACATTAATTATTCATGTGATATAATATATCAGTCAAAGGACGGGGCAGACGGCCGGCCGGAGGCGCGCATCACCATAAGTGTTCCCGGAATGATATACCGGTGTTTTGGCGTGCGCGGAATCGGTCTCGCCGGCTTCGGCGGGACTTTTATTTGTCCGTCCACAAAAGAGCGGAGGCAGCTTTATGACTGCATTCAAAAAGGAAACCGAACAGTTTGCGGCAAAAGGACCCGCGGCGACGTCGCCGCAGACCCTCCCGGCCGGTATTCCGGGCGAAACTGTTTCTGTTTCCGGAAAATATACCGTATTGCCCGGTTTTTGCGACGTGCACGTGCATTTTCGCGAGCCGGGCTTTTCTTATAAGGAGCGCATAGCGACCGGCACCGCTGCGGCAGCCGCCGGCGGATATACTGCCGTCTGCACAATGCCCAATCTGCGGCCCGTCCCCGACAGCGTCGGACATATGCGCGAGGAGACCGACATCATCGGCCGCGACGCCGTTATCCCGGTCTATCCGTTCGCGTCGATCACCGTCGGCGAGAAAGGAGCGGAGCTCTCCGACATGCGCGGCATCGCGAAAGCCTTCGGTCCTGAGTCTGCCGCCGGATGCCGCGGGTTCGTTGCGGGTTTTTCGGACGACGGGGTCGGAGTGCAGTCGGAGTCTCTTATGCGCGAGGCGATGGAGACCGCCGCGAAGCTGGGACTGCCGATCGTCGCTCACTGCGAGGACGAATCGCTTCGCGGAAAGGGATACATACACGACGGCAGTTACGCGAGAGCGCACGGTCTGCCCGGGATCAGCTCCGAGAGCGAATGGCGGCAGATAGAACGCGACCTGAAGCTCGCAGCCGAGACCGGATGCAGATATCACGTCTGTCACATCTCCTGCAGAGAAAGTGTGAGGCTTATAAGAGAGGCCAAGCGCCGCGGAGTCGACGTCACCTGCGAGACCGCGCCGCATTATCTGCTGCTCGACTGCACTATGCTCCGCGACGAAGGCAGATTCAGGATGAATCCGCCGCTGAGGGAACCTTCCGACCGCGAGGCGCTGATAGACGGGGTCATCGACGGCACCGTCGACATGATCGCCACCGACCACGCGCCGCACTCGGCCGCCGAAAAGGCCGGGGGGCTGGCGGGAAGCCTGTTCGGGATCGTCGGACTTGAGACCGCCTTCCCCGCTCTCTATACCGGGCTCGTGAAAAAAGGTATAATATCCCTCGAAAAACTCATAACGCTGCTCACGACGGCCCCGCGCCGGCGGTTCGGGATACCGGCGGGCGGCTTCTCGGTGTGGGATCTCGGGCTATCCCGCGAATCGGACCCCGAAAAGTTCCTGTCGATGGGCGGATCGACGCCATTCGCCGGCGAAGTCCTCTGCGGTGAGTGCCTCATGACGTCCTTTGGCGGACAGACTGTCTACCGCCGCCCCGGCGCCGGCGCCGGCGCGGAGACCGCGCTCGCGGAAGCGGAGGGCGCAGCGGCCGGGCGGTTCCCCGGACAGGCTCAAAAGCAATAGAAAGATCCATATATGACATCAACAGAAGGCGGAAGCAAAAAATGGCAAAAAGAACCGACATAAAAAAAGTGCTCATAATAGGCTCCGGACCTATAGTCATCGGCCAGGCGGCCGAATTCGACTACGCCGGGACGCAGGCCTGCCTCGCCCTCAAGGAAGAGGGCTACGAGGTCATACTCTGCAACTCGAACCCCGCCACGATAATGACGGACACCCAGATCGCGGACAAGGTGTACATGGAGCCGCTGACGCTCGAATATATCGCCAAGATACTCAGATACGAGCGTCCCGACGCCATAGTGCCCGGCATAGGCGGGCAGACCGGCCTCAACCTCGCGATGCAGCTCGACAGGAAAGGCATCCTCAAGGAGTGCGAAGTCGAACTTCTCGGCACTCCGGCATCGAGCATCGAGCGGGCGGAAGACAGGGAGCTCTTCAAGGAGATGTGCCAGAGCATAGGCGAGCCCGTCATTCCGTCGGAGATCACGTATGACCTCGAGCAGGCAAAAAAGGCCGCGCTCGACATCGGATATCCCGTCGTGCTGCGCCCCGCATTCACGCTGGGCGGCACCGGAGGCGGCTTCGTCAACAACGAGGAGGAGCTGATCGACATCGGAACGAACGCCTTCAGGATGTCGCCGGTGCATCAGGTGCTCGTCGAGAAGAGCGTCCGCGGGTACAAGGAGATCGAGTTTGAGGTGATGCGCGACAGCACCGACAAAGCCATCACGATCTGCGGGATGGAGAACGTCGATCCCGTCGGTGTGCACACCGGCGACTCGGTGGTCGTCGCTCCGATACTCTCGCTGAGCGATCACGACCTTAAGATGCTGAACGACAGCGCGATAAAGATCATCCGCGAGCTGGGCATCGAGGGCGGCTGCAACGTTCAGTTCGCGCTCAATCCCGACAGCAGCGAGTATTTTCTTATAGAAGTCAACCCGCGCGTGTCGCGGTCTTCGGCACTGGCTTCCAAGGCGAGCGGATACCCCATCGCCCGCGTGACCGCGAAGGTCGCCGTCGGTATGACGCTCGACGAGATCCCGGTGGCGGGCGGAAACGCCGCCATGGAACCCTCGCTCGAT
>JAGDAM010000358.1 GCA_017959485.1 Clostridia bacterium | reverse complement strand
AATATTGCAAGTTTTCGACGTGGAAACCGGCGAAGAAAGATCCGTCGTAATGCGTGCGAAGGATCAAACAGTGATTCCCGAAAACAGGCACAAAAATAACTCGGCAATCTCCGCACGCGAATTGTGCGGTATTGCCTTAAAAAGAATACTCTTCGCCGTCGCGGGCGATGAAGCAGGGGAAGGGAAGCCCCCTGTCTTCGGACGAAATTCGCCGGCTCTCGCCGGGCTGTAGTGATTGATGAAAAGATTTTTCGTGCGGCAGGCCTTCCATTTCGGAAGTATTTCCTGCCACGGAAAGTGAACGAGCTCGCAGACGACGGCGTCGCTCTCCTCCGAGAGTGCGACCGCCGGGAAATCGGCTGCGTCGCGGTGATGCAGATCCCCTGTGAAAATCACCCGCTTTCCCTCCGGTTTCGCGTCTACGCAGAAGGCGTAGGAGGGGTAAAGTCCGTTCATGTGATTCGTCGGGATCGCTCTGACCGAGATCAGTCCGTCCGAATAGATTTCTCCGGCGCCGTATACGTGCATCCTCATCCTTTCGGGGGACGAGGTGTCGATAGCCGACTCGACCATCCCGCGGACGGCGTCGACCCCCTTCTGTTCGGTCATAAAAATATCCCACGAAGGAGTTTTATAATACCAGATCGCAAGGTCGACGAGGGCGGGGAGACCGAAGACGTGGTCGCTGTGCCTGTGAGTGATAAACACCGCGCGCAGTTTGTCAAAAGGAATTCCCTTACGGATGAGCAGGTCGGCGACCGGCGCGCCGCAGTCTATGAGGTAACAGTATCCTCCGGTTTCGATAAGCGTTGCCGAACGGAATCTGTCGGTCTCCGGCACGCCGTGACTTGTCCCGAGAAAGATCAGTTTCATTCCTCGGTCCCTTCCTTTTCTTCGTGCGCGTCTCCGAGTCCGACTGCGTCAAGAACCGGGACCGAAAAGGCGATACCCTGACCGCGGGTCCCGAGGCCGGCTTTTTTGTATACCGCCGAGAGCACGCCGTCCTTGATATCCTCACCGACGACTATCATGACGACGTCCTTTTCGGGCTGGACCGTGATGTGAAAATATTCCTCCGCCTCCTTTGCGGCGGTCCCGCGCCCGCGAATTATCGTTCCTCCGCGCGCTCCCGCCTCTCTCGCGGCGTCCATCACGTCTCCGGCAAATCCGGAATTCACGACGCATAAAACAAGCTCGTATTTCATACCGTTCACTCCTTCGTGCGGTCGTTGCAGAAGAATCTGAAGACCGAAACTCCAATCAGACTTGACATCGGCAGGGTGAATGCGATGCCTTTCCCGTTCTTTATTCTTTTGAAGCGTTTGTCCAGGGCTGCGAGAGCGTCGGCGGCCCGGTCCTCGCGTATGACGCTGACGATTACCGTCTTCTCGGGGTCGTCGAGTCCGAGAATCGACATCATTTCGATCCCTGCCGTCCCCGTCGCCGGTATCGCGGTCTGCATATTGACTTCAAAAGCCGAAAGCATATCCATTATCGAGTCTGCCTTGCCGCGGCCTGTCACCGTTACGAGTATCTGCGGGCGACCGGAGTCAATTTCGAGTTTTCGTTCCATCAGCGCCCTCCCTGACCGTAAAATAAATAATCTGAGCGTCGTCGGCGTCGAGTATCCTCCGCACGGCGTTCTTGCGGCGTATCTTTTTCGCGACGACTGCACGGAAGCCGAGCGCCTGGATGGTAATCAGCGGCACCATGGCGACCATCGCGACCACCCCGAAGGCGAGAGAAAGAACTTCGCCCTCAGAACGCAGACCGACGCAGAGTCCGACAGTCATCGGAAGAATGAAGCTCGAGGTGAGAGGCCCGCTGGCTACTCCGCCCGAGTCGAATGCAATAGCGGTGTAGATCCCCGGCACGAAGAAGGAGAGAAGAAGCGAGATAAGATAACCCGGAACGAGATAGTACAGGATCGAAAAGCCGGCGTAGATCCTAAGGCAGGACAGTCCGATCGATATACCGACTCCGGCGGAGAGAGCGATGAGCACCGATCTGCGTGACACCGCTTCGCCCGTGACCTGCTCGACCTGCCTTGTCAGCAGCCGGACCGCGGGTTCGGCGAGAACTACGACGATCCCGGTCGCGGTTCCGAAAATCACGCCAACCGCTTCCGGCAGGCGCGACAGAGCCATACCGATCTTGTAACCGACCGGCATCAGTCCCGCGTTTACCGCCGTAAGAAAGACGACGAGTCCGGCGAAGGTATAAACAAGCCCTATTCCGATCCTTTTAAGCTCCTTTGCGCGCAGGCGCAGGACGGTAAACTGCAGAGCGAGGAAAAAACCGACTATGAGCGCGAGCGCAATCGCGACCTCGAGGGCTACGTGCCCCATCATTGAAAAAAGCGATTCGAAGAAATCCTCCGGAAGCGAATAATCGGGCAGAGAATATACCGGCTTCCCGGTCGAGGCGACGGACAGCGCTATGACGGCGATCAGAGGTCCGACCGAACAGAGCGAGATCAGTCCGAAGCTGTTTTCGCCGGCGCGGTCGCCTCCCACCGCCCCAGCGATACCCGCTCCGAGGGCCATTAGAAACGGAACGCTGACCGGACCCGTCGTGACTCCTCCCGAATCGAAGGCGAGAGGGAGCATCGCCGATCCGCCGTTCTCGGCGAGCACGGCGCAAAGCGCGAATACGAGCAGGTAGGAAAAGAAGAGTATTTTTGCAAGATCGCTGCGGGACAGGATCTTGACGACCCCGGCGGTAAGGCACAGACCGACCCCGGCTCCGACCGCCAGGATGAGCAGGGTGCCGTTCATTACCGCCGACACCTGTCCGGCGAGGACTGTCAGATCCGGCTCCGCGACGGTAATGAGAAGGCCGAGAAGAAAGGCGACCGGGAGAAGGATGAAGATCTTTTTCGTTTTGGTCAGTTCAGATCCGATAGACGAGCCCATACGCGCCATCGAAATCTCGGCGCCGAGGTTGAACAGCCCGATCCCGAACGTCATAAAAACGGAAGCGGCGATGAACGAGAGAGTCTCCCCGATCGACAGCTCGAGAAAAGGAGTAAGCGCGAGGATGATGACCGTCACGGCTACCGGCATTACCGAGATTGCCGCTTCTTTTTGATTGTTCAGGAGAGCGCGAATCAGTTTTTTATTCATAAGACCGTTCTTTCATTATTATGGCAATTACCGTGCAGTATTATAAACCACTCTAAAAATAATGTCAAATGAAAAAAGTTCTTCGGAATCATATTCTGCAAAACAGAGGATATTCAGACACACGTAATATTCGCCCGACGCAGATCCGGCGGTCATAAATAGTATCTCATCCGGAACGTACCCGGTCGGATCGGCGGAGCCAATCCCGCGCAAGTACGTGAAAAGAGAGACAGGCGATGTAAAAAAACTCGTTTCACGAGTTTTTCCATCGCCGTCGAGCGTTTGCTCGGCGCGGGACCGCGCCGGTTTTGCCCAAAAATTTGCGTTTTATACTGTTTTTGCAGCAAAAAACGCAAAGACCGCGCAAAAATCGCGGTT
>JAGDAM010000357.1 GCA_017959485.1 Clostridia bacterium | reverse complement strand
TTTTACGTGATAACGACTACTACGTCGCAAACTACTGTCTGACAAAATACAGAAGCGTTTTCGGTACTCCCGCTCTCGCCGAAAAAATAATTTTGAGTACGGACAAGGTGTCGTTCGAAAGGATGGATTTCTCGGTCAAATATTTCAATGACTACGAACGAGAACGTGAGACCGCCGTTCTTAACGGGAAATATAAGCTGAACTGCAGGCCCGGAGAACTCCCCGAAGGATTAACAATTCTATACGGAGATTCTAATCAGCTCTTTTACGTAAGAGATACCGTCGTAGCGAATCTGCTCGGGGTTCCTGTAGAGCAGGTTACACCCGGATTTCTTGAATCGTTTTTCGGCGATGAGGACTCGGTTGAAATGGAGTTTGAGTTGACATACTCCTGCTCCGATCATAATGGAGGATACACGTATAATTTCGATTATAGTGCTACTTCAACAACAGTTTTTCACTGGGATGGAGATGAAGATCTGTTAATTATCGAAATGGAGGATAACGGATACGCTTTTTCCCGCACAGGCGGCTATTGTGGTCCAGTACTGCTTCTCGGGAGGGGCGTCGACGAAAACGCGCGACAGATCGCTCAGCTCATTCCCGTGCTGCACGACTCGTCGTGGTGGAACGACGACCCGGAGAAAGTCGAAACGGGATATACAATCCATTCGCACTTTGACGACGTCCTGCAGCGTCTTGACGAATACTTGAAGGTCAACAACTCGCTCTTCGGACGGTACGCGTGGCTCGTTGCCGTATTTCTCGCGGCGGCGGTGTTCTTCTATACGACGTCGTCGGTAAAAAAGAACGAGCGTTCAATAGGAATACTGAGATCGGTCGGGGTTTCGAGAGGCGGAGTTATGGCGGTATTCGCTTCGTCGTCGATTGGAATAATGATTGCGTCCGTCCCGGTTGCAATTGTTGCATCGCTGATAATCCTTCATAAAGCAAACTCAATTCTATCGGAGGGATTTGGAGTCGAACTTTCGGTTTATTTCTTTGACGCTTCGGCAGTCGGGCGGTCGCTACTGATTATTGCGTGCAGCACCGTTGCCGCGATGCTGCTTACGTGGCTGTGGCTTGTTATCAGAAAGCCCGTGAATATGATTTACGAAAGACGCGGTTGAACAAGTACGCGCGGTAAATAGAATACAAATAATCCCGGCGGGCGCGAAAGCGTCCGCCGGGATACTATTCTGAATCCGCGAGTCCGTTTGTAAGCCGGGTTATGTCTTGAACGGTCATCTGTCTGTGCGGAGCGTCGCCGCGCCGCTCCCGGGAATAATCCCGGTGCCACCCGGGGATATGTGTCGGGCAAACGATCCCCATGCGGTGTTGCTTCGGATAGGGTTTACAGCGGACGCACGTTACCGTGCGAACTGGTGAGCTCTTACCTCGCCTTTCCACCCTTGCCCGGGCTTGCGCCCCGGCGGTTTATTTCTGTTGCACTTTCCCGGCGGTCACCCGCGGCTGACGTTATCAGCTATCCTGCCCTGTGAAGCCCGGACTTTCCTCACGGTAAAACCTTTCGGCATGATACCGCGCGACCGTCCGGCGAACTCGCTGTAAGATTATACAACAGTTTCCGACATGTGTCAAGAGAAGAACTTCAGTATCCTGATTGCGAGACCCATATCGGCTGCGCGGTTGTGAGCCGAAACCTCGCCCTCCTTGCGGCCGAGAATCTCGTCTTTGTGCTCATGGAAGAATTCGTAGGAGCGCAGGAGCATCTCCTCGTTCATGAGCGTCGGCTGCCAGCCGAGTTTTTCCTTGATCTTCGTCGTGTCGAAGACGAAGGTGGACGAAATCATATTGTACTGATAGACTCCGAGCGGCGAGATGCCGAGCGCGTAGGCGGCCTTCATCGCGAATTTGGCGAGGCGGGGCGGAAGATGCCCGAGCTTCGACTTCGATTCCGAGTGATCGACCACGTACTGATAGGTGTAATTGAAGGATTTGACGTCGTCGGATCCGATGTTGAAGACCTCGCTCTTATCGTATCCGAGCGCCAGCTCGCAGGCCCGCGCGAGATCCTTCGCGTAGATGAACTGGTAGCGGTTTTCGCCCTTTCCGACCATCCAGAGCTTTTTGTTTTCGTCGACGAACTGATAAAGAATGGCGAGCAGTCCGAGCCGCCCTTCGTCCATAATCGTCGGGCATCTGAAAATTACCGACGCGACCTTTCCTCCGTTGTCCGCGAGAAGTATCTTTTCGCCCTCGAGCTTCGACCGTCCGTAGATTTCGACAGGCTCGGGCGGTTCCTCCTCGGTCACCCGGTAGTCGAAATTCTTGCCCCAGAGGCAGTTAGACGAGGTGAAGACTATCTTTTTCACGCCGTACTTGACGCAGGCGTCGTAAACGTTTTTCGTGCCGTCGACGTTCGAGGTCCAGAGCTCTCCGAGCATCTTCTTCTCGTGCGCCAGCATGGCGGCGAAGTGGAAGACGGCGTCGAATGAGTTCTCCTCGAAGAGCGCTTCGAGCGCGGGGACGTCGCGGATGTCTCCCTTTACCGCGTGATAGCGGTCGCTCTCTTCGATTTCGCTCGCAACGAGGTCGATGCAGACGCATTCATGCCCCCTCTCAAGCAGGTATTTGGTCATTATCGTTCCGAAGAACCCGGCTCCGCCGGTTATGAGATATTTACCCATTTTTATCCTCCAGGTATGTGTCGTTCATCCGTTCCATTATACCACAACGGAGAAAAAAATAAAAGAGAAATTTGAGTGAAGTCCGGTTTGATTTCAAAAAGACCGGGACTGCGTTTTTTTCGGGAGAAATATCGGCGTTTCGCGCAACCCGAACGCACTTTTTTGCAACTGATTATACGGGGGTTTCGCGCGCCGCGGGAAACGCTCCGCGTTCGGGGATTGACAAAAGACGCGAAAAATTGTATACTATGTGATATAATGCTGACGGCGCGGCCTCCGGGCTTCGCGTCGATTAAAACGGTGCGGTTCCGGGGCCGTTTCTCCCCGTTTTTGAAATGAGTTCGGATAAAACGAAAAAACTGCAAATTACCGAGAAGTCCGGCGCGAAAGACGTAATCTGCGCAGCGGTATCGGTGTTTTTGTGCCTTATCTTCGTGTTTGTTTTCGCGAAATATTTCGCCGCGGACACAGCCGACGTCGCATATCCTCTCGAGGGACCGGTCTCGGGCTACAACCCCTACGTTCAGCAGTACGACGCGCTGAAAAAGGGCCAGTTGAAGCTCGACGTCGAGCCCGACCCGCGCCTTGCCGAACTTGAAAATCCATACGACCCGAGCGAGCGGACGAAGGCGAAGGTGTCTTACATCTGGGACAGGGCTTATTACAACGGTAACTATTATTCCAACTTCGGGATTGCCCCGGTGCTGACGGTTTACGCCCCGTATCACATTCTGACCGGAAAGCTTCCCGGAACAGGGACCGTCATGGTGATCTTTCTTCTGATCGCGGCGGTGTTTATGCCTCTGACGGTTACCGCCTGGGCCGAAAAGTTTTCGCCGGGTATCCCGCGTCCGCTTCGCGCGCTGGCGGCGGTCGGGGTTTTCCACTGTTCGCTTATCGCCCTGATCGCTCGCGGCAGGACCCCCTTCTACTATCTTGCGGCGGTCGCCGCCAACGCCTTTATCAGCGTCTTCTTTTATCTCTGCATAGCGGCTTATTCTTCCGAGAAAAAGGCCGCGCGATACGTCCTTTACGCGCTTGCCGGCGTCTTTTACGGCCTTGCTTTCACCTCGAGGATTCCGGTCGCGCTGATCGCCGCCTTCCTCGTGATTCCCGGGCTCTGGTTCTTTATCATCCGGCGCGAGCGGGAAGGGAAGAAACTGATTCCGATAATCTCCGAACTTGCCTCGATAGGCATCCCCGTCGTGATATTCTTTATCGGTTCGATGATCCTCAACGCCGCGAGATTCTCGGGTCCGCTCGATTTCGGACACTCCTGGCAGCTGACCGTCACCGATAACCGAACGCTCGAACTGCGTCTTTCCGACCTTCCGTACGCGCTCTATCACTATTTCCTCGATATGCCGGCAAAGTCGGAGACATATCCCTACGTCTCTTTCAGCTACGCAAAGTTCGCATCATACGGCCATTATCAGTACCGCGACGCAGGTTTCGGCCTGTTCGCGATACCGATGACACTCTCGCTGCTCGCCTCTCCCGCCGTCATCTTCTCGCGCAAATTCACACCGCGCAGGCGCGTCTTCACCGCCGCGGCGGTCGCGGGACTGGTATTTGTGGCGCTCGAGGACTTCTGCATGGGCGGCATCATTTACAGATATACCGCCGACCTGACGCTCGTCGGAGCGATCTTCTCGGTGATAATACTCTTTTCCTGCTGCGAGCGTATCCGTGACGTCTTCGCGGAGAAAAGCCGGATACCGCGGTATATCGCCTATTCGTTAACTGGAATTATAATCGCGGTGTCGGTTTACGCGGCGCTGCGGCTCTTCCTGATCAACGGAAACGGAAACGTTATGGAGTATTCGGAAGAGGTCGCAAAGGTGCTGCCGAAGATACTGCCTTTCCCGGGAGGTAAATGATTAAGATATGAACGCTGTTACCAGGACAAAAAGGTTTCTTTCGGGCAAAGGGAAGCCGCTCGGCGTCGCGGTCTCGCTGATTCCGGCGCTTGTCGCGGCGTATATTATGCTCTATTACATCTGGGGTCCGGCGGAAGGATATTTCCACTCCGACTGCACCGACAATCTGCTCTGGGCGGACGTGTCGGTCGACACCGGACGGGTGTTCGACGAGACCTTCAGATACGCCGGCATGCTGCCTTTTTCGGCAACGGTATGGATGATCCCCCTTGTCAGGGCTTTCGGCGTATCAATGATCGCGCAGAATATCGGAATGTCGGTTTTCGCGCTCATCTATCTCGCTTCGGTTCTGTTTTTCTGCCGCTCGGCGGGATTCGGCACCGGCTGGTCGTCGCTGGCTTCTTTCGCCTCGGTCTGCGCGATGTCGGCTTCCGACAAGCTGCGCGAGATCATGTACGGACACAATATCTATTACAGTATAGGTCCCTGCGTCCTGTTCTTTTTACTCGGACTGATCCTGAGGATGAGCCGCCGCGCGGAAGATCCCGAACAGAGAAAAACGCTTTGGGCGAAGCTGCTGCTCGCCTGTTCCGCGGCGGCGGTTGCCGCTCTTTCGGCGGGTGCGGCGACCGACGGCTCCCAGGTGATAGTTATCGGAACTCTTCCGGCGGTCGCGGGCGTCATAGCCGAGCGTTTCTTTTCGCGCGAGCGGCTTCTCTCGAAGAAAAATCTGTCAGTCGCGTTCGCGGCCGGGCTTTTTGCGGTCGGGACGCTTGCCGGGATGATTCTTCTGAAGATCTGGAAGGGCGACATCGAGTGCGGATATGCAGAGGCGTATTCCGGATGGTCTGATATCGGAACCTGGGCTGACAACGCGCGGGCCTTTGTCAAACAGTATTTCACACTCATCGGGGTCTCCCCGAAGGGGAGTCTGTTCAGCTTCGAGTCGGTCGTAACGATGCTGCGCATGCTCGGCGGCGTAATGATTATTGCCGTTCCGGTCGTTATGTTCTTCTTTTACAAACGCCTGTCGGGGCCGGCGGTGCGCGCACTCCTCTGGGGCCATACCGTCGTGTTCTGCGCCGTAACGTTCGGCTTTGTTTGCGGTAAGCTGTCGGGAGCCAACTGGCGCCTGACTCCGATACTCTCGACGGGTTCGGCGCTCTGCGTAGCCGCGGCTCGCGAACTCTTTGCAGCGGGACGCGCAAAGCCGGATTCGGAAGATAAAGATGAAAAAAAGGAAGAAGCGCGCGGAGGATCGGTGCCGGTCCGCGTCGGAGCGCTGCTGATCGCCTCCGTGCTCTGCTTCTCGGCGATAGTTTCACTTGACAGTCTTAAGATGCCGGCCGATTACGGACGCGACAACTACCGGCATCAGCTCGCCGCCTTCCTTGAAGAGAAGGGGCTGGAATACGGCTACGCCACGTTCTGGCAGAGTCAGGCGATAACCGCCCTGTCGGATTCCCGCGTAAGATGCCGCGAGATACTTACAAACGACAAAAACGGAGTCTATACCGATTATTACCAGTCGAGCAGAAGATGGTACACGGGGCAGAATTACGAAAAGTATTTCGTCCTTCTGTCCGACGCGGAGTACGCCAAAGTACGCTCGACCGAATCATGGCTGAAACTTACCGGGAGCATGCTGATAGCCGAATACACCCCGGACGACGGACTCTACCCCGGATTCAGGGTGTTCGTCTTCTCGGGCAATCCTCTCGATCAGCAGGCAGGTTAATATTTCGGGCAATACCGCATAATTCGAAAGGGAAAAAATGTACGAGAATTTTAAGATCAGAGCCCCGTATTTTGAGATAGGGCCGAAATGCTTCATGTGGGGGCAGCGGATGCTGAAGCTCGCCCTTGCCGTCGACGAGATTGCTCACAGATACGATCTCGACGTCATTCTTACGCCTCAGTACGCCGACGTGCGGCTTATCGCGCAGAACACGAAATACGTTCACGTGTTCGCTCAGCACATGGATCCGCTGACTCCGGGAAGAGGGCTCGGCTCGGTTCTCGCCGAGTCGCTGAAGGAAGCCGGAGCCGAGGGCGTCATGCTCAATCACGCCGAGAAGAAACTGGACCTTGAAACTCTGAAGAAGACGATCGAGCGCGCCGACGGAGCGGGTCTTGCCACGATTGTATGCGCGGATACCGTCGAGGAGATTAGACGTGTCGCGCTGATGCATCCCAACCTCATCGTCGCCGAACCGACCGATCTGATCGGCACCGGAGTCGCGAGCGACATGGGCTACGTGAGGGATACCATCGAGGCGGTCAGAAAGATCGATCCGCGCATTATGGTGCTTCAGGGAGCGGGAATATCGGGCCCGGACGACGTCGCGCGGGTCATCCGCGCGGGAGCGCAGGCAACCGGCGTAACGAGCGCCGTTATGAAGGCTGCGGACCCGGAGGGCGCCGCCGAGGAGCTGCTCCGCACGCTGCGCGAGGTCTGGGACGAAGTCAGCTGACTCCGCTTCTTCGGGAGTGAAATTCTCGCTTTTTCTCAGGAAACTTCTTGACAAAACGGCGCGAAGATGGTATAATTTTAGCGTCGGTTGAAAAGATGAAACCGATATGCTTATATATCCTCTGCAATACGGGCAGAAAGTCTCTACCGGATAACCGTAAATCGTCCGACTATAAGCTGGTTTTTAACACAATACGGGAGTGAATTGGCGTTCACTTTCTGCTTCTTTTGTGCGGGGATCGGCTTGCGGGCCGGTCTCCGCTCAGTTTTTTGCTGTTTCCGGCAAAACGGAACAGTTTATACTTGGAAAAATCATTTCAGGAGGAACGAAATGTTCAAGAAAGTTTTGTCAGCCCTTCTCGCCGCAGCTCTTCTCGTCACCTTTGCTCTCTCTTTCGCCGCCTGCGGAAACCAGGATGCCGAAAAGAAGGGTGAGAGCGACGCGCTGCTCCCCATCCCCGCCATCGAGAAGTTCACCGTCGGTTCCGATTTCAAGATCGGTCTGATCTGCCTTCACGATGAAAACTCCACCTATGACGCAAACTTCATCAACGGTCTGAAGAGAGTCAAGGAAGCTCTCGGACTCACCGACGAACAGGTGCTGATCGCCACCGGCATCGGCGAAGACGACAACTGCTACAACAAGGCAGTCGAGTTCGCCAACAAAGGCTGCAAGATCATTTTCGCCGATTCGTTCGGCCATGAATCCTTCATGGCTAAGGCCGCTACCGAATATCCGGACGTTCAGTTCTGCCACGCCACCGGTACTTCCTCCAAGTACGGCAACGCCAACGTCTCCAACTTCCATAACGCTTTTGCCTCGATTTATGAGGGCAGATACTGCGCCGGCATCGCCGCGGGTCTCAAACTCAACGAAATGATTAAGGACGGAAAGATCACCGCCGAACAGGCCGTCGTCGGATACGTCGGCGCCTTCACCTACGCGGAAGTCGTTTCGGGCCTCACCTCCTTCTTCCTCGGCGTCCGTTCGGTCTGCCCGAGCGCCACGATGAAGGTCAGATACACCGGCTCCTGGTACGATCAGTCCAAGGAGCAGGAAGCCGCCCAGTCGCTTATCACCACCGATAAGTGCGTCCTCATCAGCCAGCACGCCGACTCGCTCGGCGCTCCCACCGCCTGCGAACTCGCCGGAGTTCCCAACGTTTCCTACAACGGCTCGACCTACACCGCCGGAGAAAACACCTTCCTTATC
>JAGDAM010000356.1 GCA_017959485.1 Clostridia bacterium | reverse complement strand
GTCAAGACGTGTGCGTCGAAATGTGCGGTATTGCCTTAACGATTATTGAGGATTGTCCGACGTTTCGGTAACCCTCACCCTGCTCGGCCTCACCCGGCTCGGCTACGCCGAGCCACCCTCCCCCGGGGGAGGGTGCAGGATGCGGCAACTGCGAACACAGTGGGTTTGATCGTTACTTTCGTCCGAGGAGCGTGATATATCGCTTTAGCGGACGACGTGCCGCCCTCCCACCGGGGGAAGGCAGTAATCCCGGTTACTGCGAACATATGAGTATCCAACCTCAGTGCGTATTTTCGGCGGCATTGAAAAAACCAATCACTTCATTCATAAAATCCGGGTCGAGTTCGTTGGCCTCGGCTTTGTCGGGGACGGTGCCGGTGACGTATGAGTTGACGTACCTCGCGGCCTCTTCCGTCAGCCAGACGGTGGAATGGCTGGCTCTCTCTCCCGACGGGATCTCGACGCAGGTGACGTTCGGATTGAGAAAGCTTCCGTCGAAACGTGTGAGTCCCGCCGCCGCGGCGACCGTCCGGTCTTCCATCCCCTGGTAAAGCAGCACCGGGACGTCTGTCCGATTTATCGCGTCGAACGCGGACAGATCGGCGTCCGCGCCGAACAGCAGGGCGTTGTAGGCGCAGATGAAGGGGAAATGGATATAGGCGACCGGACCGACGCGTTCGGTTGACATACTGAGCATAACGTCGTCCGGAGAGTCGAATCCCGAGACGGAAACCACGGCGTCTATACCGAAGGGATTGATCTGCGAGTCGTAGTACAAAATCGAGGTCGCGGCGTATCCCCCGGCGCTGTGGCCGAAGAGAACGGTCGTCATTCCGTCGAATTCGCCTGTGCTTTCGAGGAAGGTTAAAAAGGCGGCAAGATCGCGCCGGATTTGCGGGAGTCCCTTCTTTCCGTCGCCCCCGCTTCTCCGTACGCCCGTCGCGTCGTAGGTCGCGACCGTCCAGCCGTCGTCAAGAAACCGGAGTATCTTCGGCAGATGATAATCCGCGTTGGCGCCTATACCGTTGACGACTACGATAAGCCCCTTCGGGTCGGAGCAGTCGTAGATCCTTCCGAACAGCCGGTTGCCGTCCGAGTCGAACCCGATTTCGCGGCTGATCTGACTGTCGCCCGCGAGTTCGGAGTACGTGTAGAGAAAAGGGAGCGTTTCGTCGCTCCTCCCGAAGACGGCCGAAAAAACGATTGCAACCGCCGCGAAGGAGAGAAGAATATGTAAAGCCAGCGCCGCGGCGGCAATGAGCAGTATTCTCTTGATTTTTCCGCCGCGCGTCCGGTCTGTTTTACGTTTTTCCAAGTTTTGTTATCCTTATTTGCGGGAATGATCCCGCTTTTTTTGTCCCTGTGAAGCCGCACAAGCGATTTGCGCGGCATCATCCGGTAGAATGCCGACGTCCGCGGGAAGGCGGCAGCGCCGCTTTTCCCGCGGACGTCTTTCGGGCATCGGCAGACATTTTCCGTGACTGCGGAAAACACACCGCGGCTACGCGCTTTTCAGGTAAGGCTGAAATAGCTGTCGAACGCGACGCCGAGATCGGCTCCGACGAGACCAACGAGGATGATCCAGGAAATAACTACGATCACTGTCGATATGATCCCGAGTATGAGACCGACGCGGGAGAGGATATAGCCGACCTTCGAGGCTCCGGTAAGGGTTCCGCCTTCGGCGATAAACTGTTTGCCTTTTTTCAGGCCGATCGCTCCGAAGATAATTCCGAGAATCGTCTCAAACACCAAGCTGAGGATGCCCCAGACGAGAGTGTTCGGCTGCTCGGGAAGGGGAGTCGAGTATGTGTTGTTGTTCATGATACACCTCGTTTTTTTTATTTTTTCAGGGGGGTGAACCCCGGAAAATCAGATGAAAGAATTGTCAGGCGCAAAAATCCGAAAGGAAGGATTTTATTGCCTCGTCGTATTTTTCGGTGTTGTTGATACGGATGCGGGAATGCGCGCCGCGGTCGAACCAGACTATCCTTTTCGGCGCGGTGCACTTTTCGCAGAGCAGTTCGGCCTTGTCTGGCAGCGAGTATTTGTCCTCCCTGCTGTGAAGGAAAAGGATCGGTTTATTCAGTTTCGGAATCCTTTTCAGCGGCCCGTCGGTGACGACGTTGGCGCCGGATATGCAGAGTATGTGAAACATCACTCCCTGCATGATCGGGAAGCGCGGTTTGTCGGGACGGTCGTAGATCATATGATTGCGGAATGATTCGTAGAAATTCACGTACATCCCTTCGACTATTATCGAATCGATCCACTCGGGACACTCGCGCGCCACGGCGGCGAAGAGCGCCGTCGACGCCCCGATGCAGATTCCGTGAAGGGTGATCTTCCGGTTTCCGAGCTCGTCGTGAAGCAGCCGGCACCAGCAGAGAACGTCCCTGTATTCCTTATATCCGAGGGATGATACCTTTCCTTCCGAGTTCCCGTGAGCGCGGTTGTCGATGACGAGCACGTTCAGTCCGGCGGCTCTGAATGGTTCGGCGAAGTAGTAGGAGTAAAGAAGAGATTCCATTCGCCCGGCGATGATCAGAACGGCCCGGTCGCCTCCGAAATCGAAATATTCTCCGGCGAGGCGAAGGCCGTCGCTGACGACCGAGACCTCTTTCTTTGTATCCCGGTACTTCTTTTCGAATTCAAGCCCGATATCGAACATCCTGCGGTATTCCTCGTCGTCGGGTATGCTGCACTCGCGCCCCCACTTTTCTTTTTTGTTCCTGACGAGCAGGACCGAATAGAGGACGTAGGACATTATCAGCGTCGGAAAAAGGAATAAAAACAGGAAAACGCCGATTGCGATATAAACCCAAAGCATCAGAGTTTCCCCAGTATCCAGTGATAGATCCGCTGACCCCCGTCGATGAAGACGGTGTCGACGGCGGGGCAGAGCCCGGATATTGCCTCCGCGAGATCCGCTTCGCCTTCGTCCGACGTTCCCGCTCCCCTGAAGACGACGCAGGTCTCTTTGGAGTCGAGGTCGGGTATCGTCCGGAGCGCGCCGCAGACCGCGGATACCGTGTCTGACGAAACCGAAACGAGTTCTCCGTCCCGCAGTACGATTTCGTCGCCTTGACGGCAGCTGATCTCGCGGTATGAGTAATCGCGGGACGCGGTGGTCTCGCTGAGCGTGATCACGCTTTCGATGCCCTCGGTCATCAGGGATATCCGCTTTTCGACGTCGGAGCTGTCCGGGATGTCCATGGCTATCGCGAAATAGCCCTGGGCGAAACTCTCGCTCGGTATTACGGTGATTCGCCTGTCGGGGCGCAGCGACGCGGCCTGTTTTGCCGCGAGAATCACGTTTTTGTTGTTCGGAAGAATGACTACGCCGTCGGCGTCGGTTTCGTCAATCGCTTTGACGAAATCGCTGGCGGAGGCATTCATCGTCTCTCCGCCGTCGAGAACGGCGTCGCAGCCCAGTTCCGAGAAGAGCTTTATTACTCCCTCGCCGTTGGCCGCGGCGATGATTGCCAGCGGTTTGTGAATCTTCCGGGGAGCCGCCGCGTCGTGAGCGTTGTGCTGGATCTGCATATTTTCCAGCTTGAATGTTAGAAATTCGCCGTATTTCTGAGCCAGATGTATGATTCCCGCCGGCTTTTTCGTATGAATATGTACCTTGACGCGTTTGCCGTCCTGTACGCAGACTATCGACTTGCCGCGTTTTTTAAGTTCGGAAACGAAGCTTTCCTGCCTGAAGTTGCGGTCGTAATCGCCGGCGGACATCAGCTGGAGAATGAATTCAAGGCAGTATCCGTCTGTAAATACGCTGTTTTCGTTGAAGAGCGACAGGTCAGGCCCGGGCGTTTTTTCCTCACGCGCGTCCTCCCGCTTTTCAGGCGTGAGCACCTCTCCGCGAAGGTATTTTAGCATGCCTTCGAAGATGAGAATGAAACCGTACGCGCCGCTGTCGACGACGCCCGCCTCTTTGAGCACCGGGAGCATCTCGGGAGTAAAGGCAAGCGTCTTTTTCATTTCCGCGATATACATCGAAAGAATCGAGTCCACCGAGGTGTTTCGCGTGATCTGCGTTCGGATATGCTCGATGCCCTCGCGGGCCGCCGAAAGCATCGTTCCCTCGACCGGGTTGATGACGGCGTCGTAGGCGGTCCTGTACCCGCGGATCAGACCTGCCCGGAGTTCTCCCGGGCCGAGCAGCGGGCATCTTGAAAGCTCAAGGTAAAGGCCTTTGAAAAACTGAGAGAGTATGACTCCCGAGTTTCCGCGGGCGCCGAGCAGCATTCCCTCGCTGAGCGCGCGGAGATACTTTCCCGCGTCCTCGACCGGCCGTGTCGATTCGAGTCCGTGGCGGAGAGTCATATACATATTGGTT
>JAGDAM010000355.1 GCA_017959485.1 Clostridia bacterium | reverse complement strand
GGCCCGTAGATCGCAGCCTGAAGGACGTCGTGTTTTGCCTTTCCCGACGCGAGCAGCAGAATCAGGTCGCTGTCGAAAATCTCCGCCATACCCATTGTCATCGCCTTTTTCGGCACTTCGTCGTATGACGCGAAAAAGCGCGAGTTTGCGGCAATGGTCGATTCGGTCAGACTGACCGCGAAGGTGCGCGCCGACAGACGGTCGGACGGCTCGTTGAAGCCGATATGACCGTTGTTTCCGATGCCGAGAAGCTGTACGTCGCGCGTGCCGAGCTGTTCAAGCTTTGCGGAGTAAAGCGAGCAGGCGAGCGCTACGTCTTTTGCCAGTCCGTCGGGAAGGAAGGTGTTTTCCTTCCTGATGTTGACCCTGTCGAAAAGGTTGCGGTCCATGAAGGAACGGTAGCTGTTCTCGTTGTTCACGTCAAGCCCGACGTACTCGTCGAGGTTCACCGTAGTCACTTCCGAGAAATCGATTCTGCCGGCTTCGTAAAGCCGGACGAGTTCGTCGTACAGCGGGACCGGGGTGGAGCCGGTCGCGAAGGCAAAGAGACGTTTCTTATTCTGCCGGAGCAGCGTTTCGTAATAGGATGCCGCGAGTTCGCCCATTTCGGCTTTTGATTTGACTTTGAAGTGCTTGATCATACTGTTCGGTCCTTTCTGCTGTTAGGGTAGTTTAATATCAGCGTAAATCGGGTTGTGGTCGGACGCCTCGTTTACAAAGCTGTCGACAAGCACGTTGAAATAGAGGAATTCCACTCCGGTCGAGCCGAATATGTGGTCGATAGAGAGCAGTCCCGCGCCGATGCTCGGAGAGGATCCAACAGAGTGCGTGCCGTTTGAATACCTGTTGACGTTTTTGCAGTTGTGCTTGGCGTCTATGTATCCGGTCTTCATAACGTAGTTGATATAAGGATCGGAGTTCTCGTTTGAGTTGTAGTCGCCGGTGGTGATAACCGGACAGCCGAAGCGTTTTCCGAGGTCGAGCACAAGGTCCGCCATCTCGTTCGAGTGAATCATCTGGTATTCCGCGTTCTTCCCGAGGTCCCAGTGCGTCGAGACTACGATATACTTTTTGCCCGACGAAATCTGCTCGAAATATCCCCAGGTCGCGAGCCGCAGGCGCGTGTCGTTGCCTTTCGAGAAGACTGTCACTCCGTGATCCAGCATCTTCGTCTTCGCGGTGTTGTAGGCGAGCGTCGAGAAGTTCGTCCTGCCCTGGCCGTTCCTCGTGTCCGTGATTTTGTAATCGCTTCCGAAGAGCTTCGCGAGAGTCGCGTGCCAGCCGTCGGATACCTCCTGCAGACCTACGACGTCGGGAGAATAGTATCTGATAAGGTCGTTCGCGATTACGTCGCGCCCGGCTATCGGAAGCTTGAGATCCCAGAGCTCGGTGAGCAGATTGAAAGACATAATCCGGATGTCGGCTCCGTCGGCAAGAACGTTTGAATCTTGATAGCTGTATGCGAGTTCAAGTTCGGAATAGTTGTTTTCCATGATAATGCTGTTGCTGTATAAGCTGTTGACAAACTTTGAAATGAAGCGTTTTACGGCCACGACGGTGGTTTCGGGCGTAAGCCCGCCGATGAAAATCTTTGAGCTGTTATCGCCGCAGACGCATATTGTGTACTCTATGCCGGAAAGGGCGGAGAGAGAGGCGCGGGATTCGGGACGGGCGCATTCGCCGACGATGATTTCAAGATTTGAAGCGACCGCGAGCGCGTCCTTGATATCGAGAGAGACGCCGAACGCGGTTCTAATTTCTCGCTGCAGATCCGAGCAGGCGCCCGCGATCTTTTTTTCGCTTTTGTCGCAGACTATCCGGTAGTTTTCAAGCGGCGCGTCGGAGCCGAAGAAGTATTTCCACGCGGTGTCGGAATCCTCAACGTGGTTTTCGCCTTTGAACCAGAGAACCTTTTTGCCGTCTTCCTCGGTTACCGAAAGACAGGTTTTGAAATACTCGACGGCTTCGAGGAGCTTTTCGCGCTTGTGCGCCGCTATGACGATCTTTTCGCCGTACTTTGTTACCGAGAAACCGTCGTAGCCTATTCGCGACATAGCGTCGCGCGTCTCGTCGCGGTCGGTGTTGCCGAGGAGTATTTCAAGTTCGGGCAGCTTGTCGCCGGCCTTATGCCAGTCGGTCATCGGCGTCAGCGAAAACCCCGCGATTTCCTTGAAATAATTGTTGAGATCGACCAGTATTTTCGTCCTTGCCGTGTTGTCCTTGTCCGGGCGCACGAGCTTGTATGCGGTTGAAGAGTCGCCTATGCGCACCTCTATTTTTTCGCCCGGGACGGGTATTTCGGGTTCTCCGGTCGGTTCGGGCGAGGCCGTGGTGACGACGCCGGAAGTTCCGGGTACGTCAGTCGGCGGTACGGTTCGTCCGACGCAGGACGAAACCGTGCAAGCAGTAAGAATTATCGAAACTGCCGTAAGAATGATTTTTCGGAGATGTGCCATCTGCGATTGCCTCCGCTTATTTTCCCTGCATATCCTGGTTCCTGATGACGAATCTGCGGACCTTTCCGCTTATCGTCTTGGGAAGCTCGGTGACGAAATCGACGATTCTCGGGTATTTGTATGGAGCCGTATGCGTTTTGACGTAGGTCTGAATCTCTTTCTTGAGTTCGTCTGTTCCGACCGTTCCGCGGGTGAGAATGATCGAGGCTTTCACTATCTGACCTCTGATCGGGTCGGGTACGGCGGTGATCGCGCACTCAAGAACGTACGGGAGTTCCATAATGACGCTTTCGATCTCGAACGGGCCGATGCGGTATCCGCTCGACTTGATGACGTCGTCGATGCGGCTGACGTAGAAGTAGTAGCCGTCTTCGTCGCGCGTCGCGGTGTCACAGGTGTGGTAGTATCCGTCGTGTATAGCCTCGGCGGTCGCTTCGGGATCGTTGTAATAATTCATAAAGAGCCCGCAGGGACGGCCGTGGCTTACGTCTATGCAGATCTCACCCGTCTCGCCGGGTTCGCAGGGCTTTCCTTCGGCGTTAAGCAGTTCAACCTTGTAAAGCGGAGAGGGCCTGCCCATCGAGCCGACCTTGGGCGTCATGCCGAGGAAGTTGCCTATGACGAGCGTCGTTTCGGTCTGACCGAAGGCCTCCATAAGGCGAATTCCGGTCGTGTTGTAGAAGATGTTGGATACCTCGGGGTTGAGCGCTTCGCCTGCCGTCGTCGCGTATTTGATCGAGCTCAGGTCGTATTTCGAGAGATCCTCGCGAATCAGGTATCTGTAGATTGTCGGAGGCGCGCAGAAGGTAGTGATATGGTACTTCGCGAAAAGCGGGAGCATATCGGCCGGGTTGAATCGGTCGAAGTCGTAGGTGAAGACGGCGGCCTCGCATAGCCACTGTCCGTAGAACTTGCCCCAGAGCGCCTTGCCCCAGCCGGTGTCCGACACGGTGAAATGCAGTCCGTCGGGTCTGACGGTGTGCCAGTTGCGGGCGGTGATGTAATGCCCGAGAGGGTATTTATAGTTGTGCAGAGCGATCCTCGGATAGCCCGACGTGCCCGACGTAAAGAGCATAAGCATCGGGTCGTCTCCGCAGGGCGTTTCGGACGTGCGCGGGAATTTATCCGAGCAGAGCGGCATTTCGCTGTTGAAGTCGAGCCAGCCGTCCCTCTTTCCGCCGACGAGTATCTTTATCATTCCGGAATAGGCGGCCGCGGCGCGCTCGGCGTGCGAGGCGGTGTCGCCGTCGGCGGTGCAGAGAATCGCCCTGACTCCGGCCTTCTCGAAGCGGTATTCGAAATCGTGAAGAACGAGCTGATTCGTCGCGGGGATCGCGATCGCGCCCATCTTGTGCAGCGCGAGCATCGCGAACCAGAACTGGTAATGGCGCTTCAGGACTACCATAACTCTGTCGCCCTTTTTGATTCCGAGCGACGAGAGATAGTTCGCCGTCATATTCGAGTATCTCGACATCTCGGCGAAGGTGAAGGTGTGATCGCGGTGATCGGCTCCGACCCAGACCATCGCGCGCTTCCCGGGCGTCGCCTCGGCGATTTTGTCGACTATGTCGTAGGCGAAGTTGAAACTGTTTTCATTGGTGAATTCGATGCTGTTTACGACGCCGTCCTGGTCGTAACCGAGAGAGATGAACCTCTCGGCCACGCTCTTGGTCGCCTCGTTGTCCTCGCGCGTGACGTGCGCGAGAGGTTCCTGATCGAAGGAGGTGTCGTCCTCGTCGGATTTAAGAACAATAGCGTAGATTTCGCATTTTTTTCCGCCGAGCGCGCGAAGTGCGTGCGGATTCGAGCTGTTGTAGTATATGGTATCGCCTTCGCCGAGAATTTCAATGCGGTTGTGAATCCGAACCTCAAGCGTGCCTTTGATGACGATATCGATTTCCTGCCCGTTGTGCCGCGCGAATACCGGCGGCTCGTTCTCGGTCTCCGCCGGGATCGAGACCCAGAAGGGCTCGGCGGCTTTGTGCTTGAAGGAGGGGGCGAGGTTGTGATAGGTAAAGCCGGTGTTCCTCGCGATCGCCATGCCCTCGCCCTTGCGGGTGACCGTGTAAAGCGAAAGATTGGGGCTGGTGCCCTCGAGGATATCCCGCATTTCGACGCCGAAGGTCGCGGCGGCTTTATAGATAAAAGTAAAGGGGAAGTCGCGCAGTCCAAGCTCGAGCTCGCGGTATTCTTCAACCGATACCTCGGTTTTCGCGGCTGCCTCGGCCTCGGTCATTCCCGAGACTTCGCGCAGCGTCCGCACTCGGGCGGCAACTTCTTTGATTTCTTTATTGCTGTTCATTTGATTCAGTCTTTCAAATTATACATATTTTTTGTCTGGCGTATATATCGCGGAAAACGGAGCGCTTAGTAAAAGACTTGAATCAAATTATTCCGCGTATTCCGGAGTGGGCGGACTCGCTGATCATGCGGCAGGCCGCGGCGGGATCGTCTTTACCGAATACCGATGAACCCGCGACGAGCACGTCGCATCCGGCCGCGGCCAGCGAGGCTGCGTTGTCGGGTCCGATTCCGCCGTCGGCTTCGATAAGAACGTTCAGTCCCTGTCTGTCGATCGCTTCGCGGAGCGTCCGAATCTTGCCGAGCATTCTTGAGATGAATTTCTGGCCGCCGAATCCGGGGTAGACTGTCATCACAAGAATCATATCAACTTGCGAAAGGTATGGGTAAACAGCCCAGGCCGGGGTGTCGGGCGAGAGAGTCAGTCCGACTTTAACGCCGCGGCTCCTCAGATGATTTATCAGAGCGTCTGTGTCAATATCGGTTTCAACGTGAAAATTCACAAGATCGGCTCCGGCTTCGATGAAGGCGTCGGCGTAGAGATCGGGTCGTTCGATCATCAGATGAACGTCGAAAAAGAGGCCGCTCCGTTTTCGCAAAGATTTGATCACGCAGGGGCCTATCGACATGTTCGGCACGAAATGTCCGTCCATTACGTCGAGGTGAAGCCATTCGGCGGCGCCGCCGAGTGACGCGACATGTTCGCCGAGACGCGAAAAATCAGCCGCGAGCAGAGAGGGCGATATGATAATCTTTCTGCCAGGTTTGTCCATTTTATATGATTCTTTCTTTCAGTTTTCGTCTGTAACGAGGCATACTGCACGCGCAGCGATACCTTCCTGCCGGCCGGTAAATCCGAGCCCTTCCTCGGTTTTCGCCTTGACGCTGACCGCCGACGCGTCGATTCCGAGCGCGCGGGCGATATTCTCTCTCATTGAATTGATATGAGGCGCCATTTTCGGCTTCTGGGCGATTACCGTAGAGTCGATATTGACGACGTTGAATCCATGTGATTTGAGTATTCTTCCGGTTTCGGCGAGCAGCAGCATGCTGTCGGCTCCCCGATATCGGTCGTCGGTGTCGGGGAAATGCGAACCGATATCGCCGAGCGCGAGAGAGCCGAAGATAGCGTCGGTTATCGCGTGTGCGAGGACGTCGGCGTCCGAATGACCGTCGAGCCCCAGCGGATAGTCAATTGTAACTCCGCCGATAATCAGCTGACGTCCTTTTACGAGCCGGTGGACGTCGTATCCTTCTCCTACCCGTATCATTCCGTACCTCCCGGCGTATCGGTATCCGAATTTATTCTCAGTTTCATATAAGCTTCCGCGGCGGCAAGGTCGGAAGGCAGTGTAATTTTTATGTTGTCCGAAGGACATTCAACGGTAAACACCTGTCTGCCGATGCGTTCGACGAGCGAGTTGTCGTCCGTGGCTTCGAAACCCGCTTCGAGCGCGGTATACGCGGCGGCGCGGTATAGATTCGCCGAAAACACCTGGGGTGTGGCGGCAAGCACGCAGTTCGAACGGTCGGGGGTTTCGGTAATGAATCCGCGGGAGTCGCGGATCTTTACCGTATCGGTCGCCGGGACCGCCGCGGTCGCGGCTCCGAATCTGTACGCGGCAAGGCAGCACAGATCAATTGTCCTCGGATCGGTCAGCGGACGCGCTCCGTCGGCTATCGCGAAATAATCGGGATTGTATTCCGAGAGTGCATCGACTCCGCGGAGAACCGATTTCTGCCGCGTATCCGACCCCGGAACTACCAAGGTCAGTTTCTTTATCGCGAATTTCTCGCGGTAGGTTTCGAAAAGAGAAATATCATCTTTTTTTACGACGGCACATATGACGTCGATATAGGCCGCCGCCTCGTAGGCAAGGAGCGAATGAACGACTACCGGCATCCCGCAGAGAGGAAGGTGGAGTTTATCCGGGCCTCCCATTCTGGAAG
>JAGDAM010000354.1 GCA_017959485.1 Clostridia bacterium | reverse complement strand
GGCACGCCCGCCCGGGGCTGGGGTCATATTTGTCAAAACCTTATTCCATCGACCTGATCAGCTTCGATATCGCCTCTTCGGCTTCGTGGCTCAGCCCGGTCATATACTCGTGATCCTCATGGAGCGCGCCCAGCTGGCGGATCATCTTTATCTTCCCGCCCAGGGTCTCCTGAAACTCGTATCTTCCGCAGAAATAGTACCCGCCGCTCTCATACCCTAACATACTGTCCGGCGCGTTGACGAAGGCAATCTCAATATAGGGACTTCCCATCGAGATGCTTCCTGCGGTCTTTTCAAGATGATCGCTCTCACCGCAAAACAGGGAGTACAGATCTCTTGCCTCGTCTCCGGTAAGTTTCGTTCTCTTATACGCGTTCGTAACCCCTTTCTCCGTCGGGACCACGTGGCTGTAGGTGATATACGCAGTCATCCCTTCAAGTTCGCGCTCTCCTTCGACCGGTTCAAACACCGGATCGCGGAGCGGTATTTTTTCGCCCTGAAAAGCGTTAACCGTGCTGTCCTCGGTATGGATATACCCGGATCTGGTGTTCCGCGAGTCGGCGCCTTCCGGAAACCGCAAAACCGGAACGCCGTCCGCTCCCGCCTCGAGATAGGCGAGCGGTTCGACGAAAAATCCGTCTTCGGTCCATATCACTTCGGAGCAGTCGAACAGAACCGGCAAATCGGTCCTGCCGTATTCGAAGGAAATGCCGACGGGAAACGGGAATCTCGCCAGAAAGCCGTCGCCGCTTCCGTCTTCAACGGACAGCGTTGCGATGCAGACCCCCGAACCCCAGTACTCGAAATTCAGTCCCTCCTCGGTCCCGTCGCGGTCAAAGTCCCACCGAAGAGTCGACCACTCCCTCGAGTCGGTGTCCTGAAGCTTAACGATACGAAATCCGTATTTTTCCAGTTCCGCACCGGAAGGAAGGTCGGTTTCTCCGCCGTTTTCGCCCGATCCGGTTCCCTCGCCGATACCGTCCGGCATAATCCCGAAAAGAGACGCCGTTAGCAGTCCCGCGGCAAGGAGCGCGCAAACGAACAGAACCACGACGGTCGCGCTTCTGAGAAGCGAAACGCGCGACACGCTTCGGTGGGAGACAATCCCTGTACCCGGATAAGCTGTTTTTTCGGTATGCCTCTCGCTGATCTCTGCGAAGGCGTCGAAAAGATCCGTATTATTCATTTTTTCTTTACCTCCGTCGAATTTGACACTCTCAGCAGGTACTGCCTGAGTTTTCTTCTTAGCCGCCAAAGGGTTGCGCTTACCGCCGCGGAACTGCTGCCGCAACGTTCGGCTATCTGCGCCGGCTTTTCGAGAAGATGATATCTGAGCACAAGAACCGTCCGCTCGTGCTCACCGAGCAGGTCCAGAAAGCTGTCGAGCAGAGACGGCAGATCGAACGGAGCGATATCCGCTCCCTCGGGTATGCAGGACGCGAGCTCGCGCATGATCTGTTCGTCCTTTTCCAGAATGTATCCGGGCGAGACTCCGAACAGCGCGGCCATCTTTTCGACGTTATTCCGGTCCGGTCGGCGCACGCCGCTTTCCCACTTCGAAACGAGCGAACGGTCCACAAAGAGCCGCCCTGCCAGTTCGTCCTGCGACATACCGTGCAGCATGCGCAGTTCAGCTATTCTTTTCCCTGCGTTCAAAGAGGCGCCTCCTTCCCAGGTTTGCTTTATTATAACACATTCTTAACTTTTTTGTAAAGTGACGTTTTCTGACGCGTACGCGTGAGAAGGCGGGACAATCGGGTAGGAGGTCACCCATTAGTTGAGTGACCGACCTCCCACACCACCGTGCGTACCGTTCGGTACACGGCGGTTCAATCAACAATGCAAGGACTCGTACTTGTCGAGGATATCAAAGTATCCCGCCTGTGCGAGTC
>JAGDAM010000353.1 GCA_017959485.1 Clostridia bacterium | reverse complement strand
CGGCGAGAGATTTCTTTGTCGGTTTTCACTGAGAAAACGCAGCAATATAAGAAATATTGCAAGTTTTCGACGTGGAAACCGGCGAAGAAAGATCCGTCGTAATGCGTGCGAAGGATCAAACAGTGATTCCCGAAAACAGGCACAAAAATCTCTCGCCAATCCGTATCCGCGAATTGTGCGGTGTTGCCTTAAGGAAACATTGACGCATAATACAGATGAGTAAAAAAGATAATAAAAACCGCCCCCGGATGCGCGACGGTGTCTGGCTCTTTCTGATTCCGATGTTCGCCACCGCGCTTTTTATGATGATTGCCGGAAGTATTATCGCCGATCAAGCCGGTAACAGCGCCGTATGCGGCGTCACTGCCGCGGCGCTTGTCGCCGCGGTATATCAGATCCCGCTTGCCGAGCTGCCCGCGACGGCCGCCGACAGAAAGCTTATGAACAGCGGAAGCTATAAGCAGATCAGCGATTTTCTGACCGGGCAGAAGGAGAGCGTCGAGCAGGGGCTCGATTCGGAATACGCGACGGTGCGCAGATTCAGAGTCTGGCTTCTGATCAAAAGCGCCGTTTTTATCCTCTTTCCCGCCGCCGCGATGCTTCTTTCGGTCGTCGGCGGAGGCGCCTTCCCGGTCGTCGCCTTCTTTGCCCTATACCCGTTGTTCGAAGGATTCGTTCATCTTCCGTACAAATTGCCCCGGTCGTTGAGCTTTGCGGGCGTCGACGTCGAAAAAGAGGATTTCTGTCCGATTCTCTACCGGATGGCGCGCGAAGCCGCCGCACGGTCGGGATGCTCAAAACCGGTAAAAATCACGGTCCTTTCAGATGACAACGTCGGAATATCCGAGAGGGAGGACGGTTTGCTTCTGAACGTCGGGCTGTATCTTCTTTCGGTGCTCGGGCGCGAGGAAACCGAAGCGATTTTCCTTCACGAGTTCGCTCATATAACCGGTCCCCGCAACCGCAAATCGCATCGCGAGTTCACCTTCTTCTACAGATACCGTTACATGGCGAACGGAGCCGGGTACGACCTGCTCTACCGGAAGATAAACGAAGTATGCTTTTTCCGCCTTTACCTCTTCGACCTGTTCAACTCCGTCCTGAACGAATCCGAGGCCGACGCGAAAGCGGCCGAACTCGGACAGGGCGAGGCGCTCGCCTCGGCTCTGATAAAGACAGCGATGTCGGGTTACTATAAATGGGAAAAAGCCGGAGTCGGTTTTGAGCCGTTTTTCGCTCACGAGACCTTCCCCGAAGATTATGTCGAAAAAGAGTGCGAAAGGTTCTCCGCCGCCGTAAAGGAACGGAAGGACGACTGGCTCGCCTATATCTCCCGCGAAATCCGGTCGCAGGGCGCCGAATATCCGACGACGAGGGAACGGCTCGAGGCGATCGGAATCCGCGAACTCCGCGAAAAGGATTATCCCGAAGACCCCGGGTTTGAGGAAGAAAAGAGACGAATTATCGCCGAAACCGGCCGAATAAAAGCCGGTCAGTTCAATAACGACCCCGAATACGCGGAGATGAGAAAAAGCTGTTTTCTCGACCGCGAAGAAAGAATCGCCGCGTGGGAGGCGTCGGGAAGACCGATTGACCCCACCGGGTACTACGGCACGCTGGACGATCTTATCGATCTCGGAAGGGTCGAAGACGCTTTCTCTTTCGCGTCGAGGATCGTCGGCGAGCTTGACGACAGCAGGGCAAACTACGCCCGCTTCATCAAGGGGAAAATACTTCTCGGAAGGATGGACGCCGCGGGGATACCGCTGATCTACCGGGCAATGGAGGAGAACGACAATTTCGTCAGGGACGGATTGTTTATGATCGGCGAATTCTGCTGTCTTACCGGAAACGCCGGGGAACTCGAACGGCTGAGAGAGAAACGCGTCGGGCTCATCCAGCGGAACATAGACGTCGCGAGCGAATTTTCAAAACTCGATAAAAAGGACCGTCTGCTGCCCGAAAATCTTCCCGGGAACAATCTCGGGGAAGACCTCGATTTCATCCTTGCCGCGGGAGGAAAGAATCTTCATTCGGTCTATCTCGTAAAAAAACAGGTCACCGAAGAAGAATCGACAAGCGTGTTTATCCTCCGCTTCTGGGACGATACCGACGAAGAAACCGAAGCCGGGATAATGCAAAAGGTCTTCGTATATCTCGATTCCTCGAGAGACTGGCAGTATTCCCTGTTTGATTACGAAAGCGTCGCGGACGTCATGCCGCTGGTGGAGAAGATTCCCGGAGCGAAAGTTTATTCTCCCGCGGGAGTGACGGAAGGCGTTACTTTAACACACAATAATTATTGACAATTGCGAAACGGCCGGAAATCTTCCGGCAGTCGCGTTTCCGAACGAGGTGCACAATGAGAGTTACCGATATAATCGGTGCAGACCGGCCGAGTCTTTCCTTCGAGGTCTTTCCGCCCAAAACGACCGACGCTTTCGAGTCGGTGATGTCGGCCGCGGCGGGGATAGCCGCCCTCGGGCCGAGTTATATGAGCGTCACCTACGGAGCCGGAGGCAGCACGGCCGGGTTTACCGCCGAGGTCGCCGAACGGATTAAAGGACTGGGCGTGACTCCGGTCGCGCATCTGAGCTGCATCGGAGCGTCCCGCGAATCGATAACCGACCGGCTGAACGTACTCAGCGAAAAGGGAATCGAAAACGTTCTCGCACTGAGAGGCGATCTTCCCGACGGAAACGCGGACGCTCTGTCCGACTACCGCTACGCGAGCGATCTCGCACGCGAGATCAGGGCGTTCGGAGGGTTCTGCGTCGGAGGCGCGTGCTATCCGGAAAAACATCCCGAAAGCAAAACGAGCGCGGAAGATATCGAAGCGCTCCGGATCAAGGTCGAGGCCGGCTGCGAATACCTTACGACTCAGATGTTTTTCGACAACAGCATCCTGTACAACTTCATGTACCGGCTGCTCAAAGCGGGGGTCGAGGTCCCGGTGGTCGCCGGAATCATGCCGGTGGTCAATCCAAAGTCGATAAAGAGGATCTGCGCCATTTCGGGTACATCGCTTCCGCAGCGCTTTCTGCGGATAGTCGACCGCTACGGAGACGAACCCGAGTCGATGAAACAGGCCGGGATCGCCTTCGCCACCGAGCAGATAATCGATCTTTACGCCAACGGATTCAACGCCGTCCACGTCTATTCGATGAACCGTCCCGACGTCGCCGCGGCGATAAAAAACAACCTTTCGGAGATAGTAAAATGACGCGTCCGGTTCGCGTACGGCTCGACGCGTCGCGCCTGCGGCTCGATCCCTCGGAAGCGGCCGCGCGTCTGCGGATTCCGAAGGAATCGGTTTCCGGCGGCGCCGTAAGCGAGGCGCTGGAGCGTCTGCTCCCGCACGTCAGCCCGGTCTTCTCCTACGTCACGGCTCCGGTTTGTATTGACGGAGACTCGATCGACGCCGGTTTCGGGCCCTTCGTTTCATCCTCCCTCTCCGCGCGGCTGTCGGGATGTCCCGAATGCGCGGTGGCGGCGCTGACCCTCGGAGCCGGGACCGACAGATACCTCTCAAAGCTTTCTCTGACCTCCCCCTCTGAGCACTTTGTCGCCGACGCGCTCGCCTCGGCGCTCGCCGAAGCCGCCGCCGACGAAGCCGAGCGGATTATCCTCGCCGGACGCAGAACGCCCGGCCGGTTCAGCCCGGGATACGGAGATTTTCCTCTTTCATTCCAGCCGGCTGTCCTCGCCCTGACCGACGCCGGGCGTCTTTCCGGCATAACCGTCTCTCCGTCGCTGCTTATGTCTCCGATGAAGAGCATTACCGCCGTAATCGGCTTTCTTCCCGAATAAATGAAAAAAAACATCCTTGACGCGATAAAGACCGGCCGTCTCTGGTTCGACGGCGGCACCGGGAGCATGCTCCAGTCGCTGGGGCTCCCTCCGGGAGAGGCGCCGGAGGCCTTCAATCTTAAGCGCCCCGACCTCGTAGAAAAGGTCCACCGCGCCTATATCGAGGCCGGCTGCCGGATCATCACGACCAACACATTCGGCGTCAGCAGCGCGAAATACTCCGACTGGAAAAAGATTTCGCGCACCGCGCTCGGGTGCGTGAAGTCGGCCGCCGCAGGCCGGGACGACGTTTATATCGCCTTCGATATCGGGCCATCAGGACGGCTGCTCGAGCCGCTCGGCGATCTTGCATTCGAGGACGCGGTGAAGATCTTCGCCGACAGCGCGAGAGCCGCGGAGAAGGAAGGCGCGGATCTGATTCTCATCGAGACGATGAACGACTGCTACGAGACGAAGGCAGCCCTTCTCGCCGCGAAGGAGAACACTTCTCTTCCCGTCTTTGTCACAAACGTATACGACGAAAGCTGCCGGCTTCTGACCGGAGCGACGCCCGAGGCGATGGCTGCCCTTCTCGAAGGGATGGGAGCCGACGCGATCGGCGTCAACTGCTCGCTCGGACCGGAACTTATGCTTCCGGTTGTAAAACGACTCGCAGCCGCGTCGTCGGTACCCGTGATCGCGAGCCCGAACGCCGGAATGCCGGCGCTTGAGGAAGGCGTAACCAAATACGATGTTTCCCCGGCCGATTTCGCCGCCGCGATGAGAAAACTGGTAGCGGAAGGAGCGACGGTACCCGGAGGCTGCTGCGGCACGACGCCCGATCATCTCCGGGCCGCGATCGCCGCCTGCAGGGATATCCCGTACGTCCTGCCGGAACGGAAGGAGATCGCGGTCGCGTCGTCTTTCTCGACAGCGGTGGTTCTGGGGAAAGCTCCAGTCCTCATCGGTGAGCGGATAAATCCGACCGGCAAACCCCGCCTGAAACAGGCGCTGAAATCGGGCGACGAAAGCTTCATCCTGTCCGAGGCGCTCGCCGAGGAAGAGGCCGGCGCGGAGGTGCTCGACGTCAACGTCGGGCTGCCCGGGACCGACGAGGCGGCGGCGATGAAAAGGACGGTCATCTCTCTGCAGACGGTAACGGGGCTTCCGCTTCAGCTCGATTCGGCCTCTCCCGCGGCGCTCGAGGCGGGCATGCGGATTTACAACGGAAAACCGATGGTAAACTCGGTCGACGGCAGCGAGGCGAAGATGGCCGCGGTATTCCCGCTCGTGAAAAAATACGGCGGTCTGACCGTCGCCCTGACGATGGACGACAAGGGCATCCCCGGGACGGCCGCGGGCCGCGTCGAAATCGCAGAACGGATCGTCCGCCGCGCCGCCGAGTACGGAATCGGCACCCGCGACCTCGTTTTCGATCCGCTGACCCTTTCGGTCTCGGCGGAGGCGGGAGCCGCCCGCGTTACCCTCGACACGGTGGCGCTTCTGCACGCTCGCGGATTTCACACCTTGCTCGGAATTTCAAACGTCTCCTTCGGTCTTCCCGAGCGCGACACCGTCAACGCCGCATTCTTTTCGGCGGCGCTCGAAGCCGGTCTGTCCGCGGCGATAATGAATCCTTTTTCCTCCCTGATGACCGGCGCACTCCGAGCGAGAATGCTCTTCGAGTCGCTCGATCCGGGCTGTAAGGGCTTTGTCGAATGGGCGGCGAAAAAAGCCGGGGAGGCGGCGAAAACCGCCCCGGTTCAGGCCCCCGTTCAGACAGGAATCAGCGGAGTCGCGGAACCCTCCGCGGGACTCCGCGGGGCGATATGCTCGGGACTTCGCGAAAAATCCGCGGAGCTGGCCGCTGAGATACCGGGCGACAGAGCCCCCGTCGACGTTATAAACGAGGAAATCATACCGGCTCTCAATCTCGTCGGTCAGGCGTTCGAGGAGAAGCGGCTCTTCCTGCCGCAGCTCCTGATGAGCGCCGAAGCGGCGAGCGCCGCCTTCGCGGTGCTGAGGGAACGGATGCCGGCGGCGGAAGCCGACGCTGCGTGCCCCGTCATCCTCGCGACGGTAAAGGGCGACATACACGACATAGGGAAAAACATAGTTAAACTTATGCTTGAAAGCTACGGTTTCAAGGTACACGATCTCGGGAAGAACGTTCCTCCCGAAGCCGTGCTTGGAGCGGTGCGGGCGACCGGCTGCCGCCTCGTCGGGCTCAGCGCGCTGATGACCACCACCGTCCCCGCGATGGAGGAAACGGTGCGGCTTCTGCACGAGCGCGAACCCGACGTGAAAGTCATGGTCGGCGGAGCGGTTCTCACCCGGGATTACGCCGCCAAAATCGGCGCCGACGCCTACTCGAAGGACGCTATGGGAGCCGTCGAGTACGCCGAAAGCTTTTACCGCGCCGGCTGACGCGCGCATGCACAGAACGCAATGATTATTACAAGATACGAAAACGCCGCAGACTCGCTTTTCGCGCTTTTCAACGATTGCGCGGAGGGAGAATCTCTCTACCGCCGGCTCGGCCGAACGCAGTTTGAAAATCACTTTTTCGCACCTCGGCCGGGGTGCGAAAAGGTTTTTCTCGGAGCCGGAGAATCGGGAAAAACGGTCGGGATTGCCGCGGGAGCCGCGTGTCCCGGAAAGAAGACCGGATACGTCACCTGCGTCGCGGTATCCCCCGAAAAAAGGCGCCGCGGGTTCGGCGCGGCGCTTCTGTCGGCGCTCGAAAAAGAGCTGTCGCGGCCGGGCGTCGAACGGTTTGAATTCTCCTTTTACAATCCGCAGTCGCTTTCCTGGATCCTTCCGGGAACGCCCCGGAGAGAGCATCCGGTGATGCCGGGCATCGATCTCGCGGGGCCCGGATATCCTTTTATGGAGAAGGCGGGCTACCGCGCCGTTGCGGTGCAGAACGCCTATTACTTGGAGCTGGCGGACAGAAAAATCCCGCCGGACGCGGAATCGGTCGCGGACGCGGCGGAAAAATCGGGTTATTCGATTGGGTTTTACGACGCCGGGCGGCACTTCGGAGCCGAGGAATGCATGGAGAGGATTGGCTCGGAAAGCTGGAAAAAGACGGTGCTTGAAAATATCGCGACACCGGGAGCCCCGCCGCTGCTGATAGCCGAACACCGCAGTCCCGCGTACGGAGCAGGCCGCGCGAGGATGGTCGGATTCACCGGCCCGGTTTACGTTCAGGAGAACGGACGGGGTTACCTCGCGGGACTGGCGGTCGATCCCGGACACCGCGGGCACGGACTCGGGAAACTGCTCTTCTGCCGCCTGTGCGATGCCCTCGCATCGGAAGGGGCGGAATATATGACGCTCTTCACCGGGGAGGAAAATCCGGCGAAAAAGATTTACGAATCCGCCGGAATGACCCTCGCGAGACGGTTCGCGTGCATGAGGAAGATTATCGACAATCCGGAACGCGGGATTTAAATCATTTAAATAGATCCCAATAATTATTAATGTTTACGTCGAAGAGGCGAGCATCGTCCGTTCGTCTGAAAACGGTAACCGCAGAGGTAAATTGGTGCTATCCCAAATACTATATTACGTTTGCCTTCCCCGTTACGGGGATACCTCGGCTTCGCCGAGCCTGGGGACCGCGGAAGCGGTGGACCTATAATTTGCCTTCCCCATTTTGGGGAAGGGGGACCGCGAAAGCGGTGGATGGGGCGGAACGATACTGCTTTGCCTTCCCCTGGGGGGAAGGTGTCGCGGCGGCCGGCTCTGCCGGACGACCGTGACGGATGAGGGTGCATACACACAAACCATTATTAGCGGTTATCAGTGCATCGGCCCATCATTCCCCCTCGGCGCGACATGCATCTGGCCACCGCAGCTTCTTGCT
>JAGDAM010000352.1 GCA_017959485.1 Clostridia bacterium | reverse complement strand
GACAAGGCGGTCAATCCTACCAACGTGATGGGCGCGACCAAGCGGATGTGCGAAATGATAGTGATGTCTCACGCCGCCAAGGGAGGAAAGACATCCTTCTGCGCGACGAGATTCGGCAACGTGCTCGGCAGTTCTGGGTCTGTAATCCCGCTCTTCAAACGTCAGATCGCAGCCGGCGGGCCGCTTACCGTAACCGACAAGCGGGTCATAAGGTACTTTATGACCATCCCTGAGGCGAGCCAGCTCGTTCTCAGATGCGGTCAGATGGCGGAAAACGGCGAACTGTTCGTCCTGGATATGGGGAAGCCGGTCCGAATACTCGACCTTGCCGAAAACCTGATAAGACTGTCCGGCCTTACTCCGTACGTCGATATCGATATCGTCGAGACGGGTCTGCGTCCCGGCGAAAAGCTGTATGAAGAGCTCCTGATAAGAAGCGAAACGCTGTCGAGCACCGACAACAAACTGATATTCGTTGAGCGAGACACGCCTCTTTCGGAAGAAGAGCTGTCACTGGCCCTCGGTATCCTCGAAGAGGCGGTTCAAACGGGCAGCGACGATTCGGTCCGCGACGCCCTGAGGCGCGCGGTCCCGACCTTCCGCACGCCCGAGGAAGTCAACTCTGCCGCAGTAACCGAATCCAACCGGGCAGCCGCTCATTCGTCCTGATATGAAAGAGAAGCGCTTGATCCCGATCTGTCTTATCTCGGGCATTCTCACGCTGTGTTTAGCTTCCGCAGTCTTTATTCTGTCGTCTCAGACGGCGGGCGATTCGGGACAGACGAGCGGTTATATCTCAAAGACGGTATTTAGAGTCCTTTTCGGAGACGAGTCGGAATACTCTCCCGAAGAGGCCTCGCGTCTTTATGACCTTACCGATTCCGCGGTCAGGACGTGCGCTCACTTTTGCGAATATCTTCTGCTCGGAGCGTTTTCCTCCTCATTCGCGCTTTCACTGGCCGTTTTGCTGGGCGGGGCTGACCCGAAGAAGTCCGTGATCATCGCTGCCGCCGGATGCGTTCTGTTCGCGGTAAGCGACGAGATACACCAGATTTTTGTTCCCGGCAGGGCTTTCGAAATATCTGATATCGTTACCGACTCGGCCGGTGTACTCATCGGCTGTCTGTTGATTTTTTTATTCCGGAGAAAACTGATCAGGCAATGAAACAAACGGTAATTACAAAAAGAGGACGCGGATGTATCCGGTTTTATTTCGCGCTCTGGGCGTCGAAGCTCGCCCGCTTCGTCATAAGACTGTCGGGCCGGCGCGGAAGCTGCACTCCGGGGGTTCTCGCCATAAAGCTCTGTCCCGATTTTCTCGCTCACGTCGGTCTTCCGCCGCTCACCGTCTGCGTGACCGGCACCAACGGCAAGACCACCACCAGCAATCTTCTGACCGAGGTATACCGCCGTTCGGGCTATACCGTGACGAACAACAGCGACGGCTCAAATATCGACGCGGGAGTCGCGACGGCGCTGCTTGCCGACTGCACGCTGTCGGGCAGGGCCAAGCGGCAGATCGCCGTGCTCGAGGTGGACGAACGCAGTTCGCTGCGCGTCTACCGGCATTTGACGCCCGATGTCCTTATCTGCAACAATATCATGCGCGACTCGCTCAAGCGGAACGCGCATACCGATTTTATCTGCTACGTAATGAACGAGGCGCTTCCGAAATCGGTGAAGGTTGTCCTCAACGCCGACGACTTTATCTGCTCGCGTCTCTTTCCCGGAAACGAAAACCGGACCTATTTCGGTATGGAGGCGGATATTCCCGAAGGGACGGCCGGGCCGCTTTCGGCGAGAGACTGCTGTTACTGCCCCGAGTGCGGGGCGCGGCTCGTCGCAGACTGGGTCAGATTCGAGCATATCGGAAAGATCCGCTGTCCCGGCTGCGGACTGTCTTCTCCGCGTCCCGATTTCGCGGTTTCTTCGATCGACCGGGAAAACGGACGGTTTACCGTCAGAACCCCGGACGGCCCGCTCGAACTGAAGACAGTCAACGAAAACCCCGTTAACATGTACAACTGCGCCGGAGCCGTCGCGGTTCTCTCACTGACCGGAATTCCGCGCGAGAAAATCGCCGACGCTTTTTCGGACCTTAAGATTGTGCAGACGAGATACGGTTTCCGCAGTTCCGGGAAGCTGAATATCACGAATCAGCTCGCGAAGGGACAGAATCCTGTCGCCTGCGCCCGTGCCTTCTCCTACGTCGCCTCGCGCCCGGGCGAAAACAAGTGCCTGCTTGTTATGGTGGACGACAAAAGCGACAACACCCGCAACTCGGAAAGCGTCTGCTGGATCTACGACACCGATTATTCGGCTTTGCGCGACCCGTCGATCGGCAAGATCATTTTTGCCGGGAAACGCTGCCGCGACCAGTTAACGCGGGCGCTGATGGCAGGCGTCGACCGCTCGAAAATCGTAATCAGGGACGGCCTTTTCGAAGGCGCCAAAGAGATAGACACGTCGGTATACACAGAGATTTACGTTATAAACGATCCGTATATTTCGGACGAGGCGAAAAAGATTGTCGATTCGCTCGTCGAAGCCGGAAGGGAGGACGTGTGATGGAAATACGCGAACTCACGGTCGAGGTGCTCTTTCCCGAGGTGTGCAACTGTTTCGGAGATCCCAAAAACGCGGAGTATCTGAAACTGACGCTGCCGGACGCGCGTATTATCGAAACGCCTCTCGACGGAGAACCCGTATTCGTTACCGAAAAGCCGGATATAATTCTTATCGGCTCGATGAGCGAGCGCACTCAGCGAGCGTGCGCGGAGAAGCTGCGGCCGCTCGCGGGGCGGCTCGCGGAACTTGCCGACGCCGGGACCGTGATACTCGCCACCGGGAACGCCTCGGATCTGTTCGGCAAAAAGATAAACTATCTTACCGAGAAGCTTACGGCGGACGGGATCGGGATCTTTGATTTCGAGACCGACGTCGACTGGTTCCGGAGAGTGAACGCCAAGACGATCGGCTCCTTCGAAGGCATGACGGTGACCGGGTTCCGGTCCCAGTTCTCGCTCCAGAAGGGCGACAACAGCGGCTGCGCCTTCCTTTCCGTCGAGCGCGGACCCGGTCTTTGCGACGGATCGCGCTTTGAGGGCTGGCGCCGCGGCGGCCTCATCGCCACTCAGCTGCTCGGGCCTCTGCTTC
>JAGDAM010000351.1 GCA_017959485.1 Clostridia bacterium | reverse complement strand
TGAAAAAACAAGGTCTTTTTTGTGTATTTTATGTGAATTTTAGCAGTCTTTGCGGTAGAGTGCTAATTATTTTGGCGAATTCTCGGATTTTGTCCAAATAATCCACCGGATTGTTTGGCAATTACCGCCTATAAATGCCACAAGACGAAAACGTCCGTAAAAAGCGTAGCGGCTTCTTACGGACATTTTTACATATATGGGAAATACCGGTTCAGTCGCGGGAGAGTTCGGATATCGCGAGTTCGATACGCGCGAGCGACTCTTTTTTACCCATCACGACCATCAGTTCGGTCGCGCCTCCCGGAGTGACCGTCTGACGCGCGACGGCTATGCGCACCGCCCACATAACGGCGCCCGGCTTGATCCCGACCGACGCGGCGTAGCCGCTGAGCTTTTCGAACAGGGCGTCGTTGGTCCAGTCGGCGGCGGTCTCGAGCAGCGGCAGAACCTCCCGGAGTATCGCGAGACAGCTGTCGGGTGTCGTCTTGTTCTTTTTGTTCGTCCAGAAGTCTCCCTCGATCGGCAGCCGCTTCAGGACGAATCCGACGGTCCGCGGAACGTCGCCGAAGCAGGCAAGGCGCGTGTGCAGGAGAGACGCGAGCAGACGGACGTCGGTCCCCGCCGGGCAGAGCGCCGAGAGCACCGGAAGCACCTCGGCTTCGTAATCGGCGTCGGGCATCGCCTTGATATATTCCGAATTGAACCAGCGGAGCTTCTCGTAGTCGAAGACAGCCGGAGACTTGTTGATCCCCTCGATCGAGAAGAGCTCTCTCAGCTCGCTAAGCGAGAAGATCTCGCGGTTTTCGTTCTTCGGACACCAGCCCAGAAGCGCGATGTAGTTGACTATCGCTCCGGGGAGGTAACCGTTCTTTACGAGGTCCTGGAAGCTGACGGCTCCGTGGCGTTTGGAGAGCTTCGAGACCTTCCCGTCGGCGTCCTTTCCCATAAGCAGCGGAAGATGAACGTATTTCGGTCTTTCCCAGCCGAACGCGTCGTAGAGCAGGACGTACTTAGGCGTCGACGTAAGATACTCGCTGCCGCGGACGACGTGAGTGACGCCCATAAGATAATCGTCCACAACGTGCGCGAAGTTGTAGGTGGGGTACCCGTCCGCCTTGAGCAGGATCTGGTCCTGCATATCCCTGTTCTCCATGGATATCTCGCCGAAGACCTCGTCGACGTAGGTCGTCGTTCCCTCGAGCGGAATCTTCTGACGGACGACGTAGGGCGTTCCGGCGTCGAGCAGACGGCGGACCTCCTCCGCGGGCAGGTTCCGGCAGTGCCGGTCGTAACCGCCGTTCTCGTTGTCCTCGTGAAGCGAGGCGAGACGCTCGGGCGTGCAGAAGCAGTAATAGGCGTGTCCGAGAGAGATAAGCTTCTCGGCATATTCCTTATAAATCGGCTTGCGCTTGCTCTGGACGTAAGGGCCGTTCGGTCCTCCGACGACGGGTCCCTCGTCGTAATCGAGTCCGGTCACGCGCAGAGTGTCGAGAATGACGTCGACGGCGCCTTCGACCAGACGTTCGCGGTCGGTATCCTCTATCCTGACTATGAATTTCCCGTCTGTCGAGCGTGCGAGCAGCCAGGCGTAGAGCGCCGTGCGAAGGTTACCGATATGCATATAACCGGTCGGTGACGGTGCGAATCTGGTGCATACGGGTGCGGAATCGTTATGCATTGTACTGCCTTTCGTTATTATTGGAATTACACTACTTTTTTCTTCGTATATTTGAAGAAGAAATTATAATAGATCAGCGTCATTATCATACACATGAACCAGCCGAAGGGATATCCCAGTCCGACGGGCAGAAGATCGTTCGAGATATAGTGAGTCATCACGAAAAGATAGATCTGGCGCAAAAGCACGAAGGCGGTGAGCATTATTATCATGGGCGGCGTGCTGTCGCCCGCTCCGCGCATCGCCCCGTTGTAAACCTGATTGACGCAGCTGAAAAGATAGAAGGGGGAAAGGACCCGCAGAAGGAGCGTGGCTCCGGCTACGACGTCGGGATCGCTCTGGAAGAATTCGGCGATATAGGGGCAGAAGAACTCCACCGGAATTATCACGGCGAGCGTGCATCCCACCGCCATAAGATAGGCGACGTGCGTCCCCTTTCTCGCTCTTTCCGGATCCCCGGCGCCGAGGTTCTGTCCCACGAAGGTGGTGGCGGCGAGAGCCAGCGACTGAAGCGGAAGAAAGATAATCCCGTCCACCTTGGAGTAGGTCGTCCAGGAGGACATATTGATCTTCTGTATTCCGTTGGTACCGCTGATATACGACTGAACGAAAACGTTTGAAAAAGCGGTAAGAGAGGTCTGAACGGCGGCCGGAAGCCCGACGCGGAAGATTTTTCCGAGGATCTTCCGGTCGATCCGGATATCCCGCAAGGTCACCTTCACGCAGTTTTTCGCCCGCAGAAGCACCGTTACCGCAAAGACGGCCGACGCCGCCTGGGCTATCACCGTCGCAAGCGCGACGCCGGTCACGCCCCACTGAAATCCGAAAACGAACAGAAAATCGAGCAGAATATTGCTGACGGCCGAGATGCAAAGGAAGATAAACGGACGGATCGAATCACCCACGGCGCGAAGGATTCCGGAGGAAATATTGTACAGAAGAAGTCCCGATACCCCGAAGAAATAGATCGTCAGATACCGCACGGCGTGCGGGTAAACGACGAGTGTCTCGGGGTCCGACGGATCGACGTGAAGCATTACGCGCAGGATCAGCGGGGTCATGGCGACTCCGAGGGCGGTGAAGATCAGCGCCATAACGAGCGTGGCGGCAACCGTCGTATGGACGGCGTCGTGAACGCCCCTGTAATCCTTTTTTCCGTAATACTGGGAAATAACGACGCCGGCTCCGGTCGAAAACCCGAGGAAAAAGCCGATAAGAATATTGATGACCGGTCCGATGTTTCCGACGGCTGCGTACGCCGCGCTGTCTTCCATCTGACCTATCACCCAGGTATCGGTTAGATTGTACAGCTGCTGAAGAAAATTACCGAGCAGCAGGGGGACGGCGAAGCGGATCATATTGCCCGCTATGCCTCCGCGGGTCATGTCGACGTCCCGGCGGAGGAAGACGTTCCTCCAGCCGGCACGTTTAACCGCTTCGTTTGGCATCAGCCGCAAAGCCTTTCAAATAAAATATACGTCCGGAAACAGCCGGTCAGATCACGTCGTATCCGAGTCCGAGAAGGTCGCAGAAGAAACCGATCTGCGCGGCGTCCGCACCGTAAACGAAGGCGCTGTGGTGCGTCGCGCCGTGGCGCGAGAGCTCTTCGAGAAAACGTCCGATCGGCATGCGGGGACGCATCCAGCCGCGCACCTTGTTCTTGAATCTGTCTTCCGAATCGGGGACCTCGACCATCTCGGTCTCGGACAGGAGCACCCTGAAACCGTCTTTCGAGCGGTAGAGATTTACGAAAACGCCCTCTCCTCCGCGGTATCTTCCGTAAACGGTGACCGGGTCCTCGGCGTCGCCGTAGATGAAGGGGATCTCCTTCATCGCGGGTCTGCCCGAGGCGAGACGGGGATTGACTTCGCCCATGTGCGAACGCAGCAGG